>JAITVE010000072.1 GCA_031285975.1 Candidatus Adiutrix sp.
TCCCCTTCCCTGACGGCCATGAGCCGCCCTGGTTCAGTCGGTCGTACTGCATGTTTTTTATTGATGACGATTTGTTTTATGAGTGGGAAGGCGCCGTCTGGGTTCTGCAGAAGACCGCATCGTTCCGGCCCGGAGAAATTCCCTCCCACTCGTGGCGCGAACTGTTTACCTTTGAAGCGCCGGAGGAATGGTATCCGTTTCAGCGTTCTCCCCATACCGTCGCCACAGGCGACGGCACACGCTATATCGCGGCGGGCGGCGGGCTGTATTCCTGGCGCGACGGCGAGTGCCGACGGCTTGACTGCGCCGTTCGCCGTATGCCGTCGGTATCCGCTATACCTTCGGGCGAGCACACGTTTATGTATGTGGACAGCTATACCCGGATTGTCGAATGTGACGTGCGCAGCGGCAATAAACGTTTCCGCAGCTTCCCGGGCGCACACGGCAGGGCCTTGCGCGATATCGGCGGCGGCTGGGCGGCATTTTTCTCAACAGCCGGTTGGGACGGCGACAACCCCACCGTCATTTTCTGGAACCGGGAGACTGACGAATGGCTGCCGCTCTGCCGGGGCGCGCTCGGCCGGGAAGGCCTTTTGCATATCGAACCCCATACGGACGGGTCTGTTATCGTTTTCACATACAATCGCCTGTACCGCGTTTTTGACCTGATAGGCCAGATAAAAGCCTTGCGCAGCATCAGTGTCGGCGAATGGTCGAACGACCCGGAAGAAGGCTCGCCCCTCTGGTTCATCCCCGCCCTGGAAGCCGAACTGGAATTGCTGGACATTCACGACATCCACTCTACTGGCTATGACGAAATCACTTTCAGCGCCTGGGAGGGTAGTTTTGTCATAGACGAGACTGCGGGGCTCTGGAACAAACTCCACGCGCAGCGCAAAAAAGAATGCCCCACCCACCAGCAGATTATTTTCAACGACGGCTCAGCCGCCTACAGCGTGTACAAGGGAAATCCAGACCGAGTGTACCGCAGCTACCCGCCTATCGGAAAAGCCCCAGCCCTAACAAAATCACAAGCAAAACCAAAAGCGCAGGCAAAAACAAAAGCACAAACGCAGGCGAAACCAAAAACGCAGGTTGCGCCGCCGGAAGGTTCCCCAAAGCCGTGCATGGCAGTCCGTATCATCGCATACATCCTGCTTCCCGTGGCACTCCCAGTGGGGCTCACCTATTTGCTTATAAAATTCACTATTACGCGGATGCCAATTGGTGTAAAGAAACTGATAAAATATTTCCGCTGGTGATCGTCTAATGTTATTTTTCGTATAGCACCCCAACCTCTGCAGTTGTGCCATACGAGATCCCTTAAAAAAGTTGAGGTTGATGGGCTGATTAGACCTCCGCGAACGCGATAATTCAAGACGCCGCCCGTTTCCTGCCATAGATAATGAAAACTCAAAAGTAATGGCTTTGACAATTCAGTTCCATTTGATTATACTATACGAACACGTGGCGTTTTGCCGCCGAAAAGTGAAGAGTGATTTTTTAACGGCCAGCCCGGCGATAACCCAGGGGCGGGCCGATGTTTTTTTGCCTTGTCCGCCTCAGGCCCCGGCCCATGTGGAGCGGATTACATTTCAGGAGATGTGACATGAATTCGGTCCCCATCACTCAGGAAGGCCTGGATCTTTTAAAAAAGGAATTGGACAAACTGCTGAAAGAGGAGCGGCCCCGGGTCATCCGGGCCATTGAGGAAGCCCGCGCCCACGGCGATTTGTCGGAAAACGCCGAGTACGCGGCCGCCAAGGAGCGCCAGGGCTTCATCGAGGGCCGCATTATGGAACTCCAGAACCAGGTGGCCTCCTGCCAGGTGGAAGAGATCAGCGGGCCCTACGACCGCTGCGTCTTCGGCGCCACGGTGACCCTGGAAAATTCCGACACCGGCGAGGAAAAAACCTACACCCTGGTGGGCCCCTATGAATCGGCGCCCGAAAAAAACCGCATTTCCATTGCCACCCCCATCGGCCAGGCCCTCCTGGGCCGCGAGGAAGGCGACGAAGTGCGCGTCAAAACCCCCAAGGGCGAGCAGGAATATGTCATTGTGGCCGTCAAGTAAATGATGTATGATAGCCTCGAAGAATGTATTTTCGCCGGGGCGAAGCCACAGTTTGCCCTGTTTTCGACATAATCGCCCAACCTGCGCAAGGAAATCGAGGCGCCCATGAATATCGTTATCGCTGGTTTTGGAGTGGCCGGAGCCACGGCGGCGGACATCGCCCGCCAGCAGAACCCCAAGGCCTACATCACCCTTTTCAGCAAGGAAAAAGACCTGTTCTACTACCGGCCCCGGCTGCCGGAAGTGGTCAGCGGCGCGGCGGAGCCCGACAAGGTGCTCGTCCACCCGGCCGAATGGTACGCGGAACGGCGCATTGAAGTGCGGCTGGGCGAGAGCTTGGCCGAGGTCAATGTTCAGGAAAAAATCATCCGGGGCTCCATCGGCAGCCGCCAGACCTACGACCGCCTGCTGTTGGCCGTGGGCGCGGAATCCAACCGCCCCGCCTACCCCGGCGACCGGCTGGACGGCATTTATGCCGTCCGCAGCCTCAGCGATGCCTGGAGCCTCTCCCTGGCCGCCCGGGGCAAAAGCCGGGCCGTGCTTATCGGCGGGGGGCTTTTGGGCCTGGAACTGGCCGTGGCCCTGGGCAAGCAGGGCCTGGCCGTGACCGTGCTGGAGCGCGGCGAACGGATTTTGCCGCGCCAAACCACCCCGGCCAGCGCCGAGCTTCTGCGCACAAAACTGGCCGCCCTGGGCCTGAATTTTGAACTGGGGGCCGAGGCCGACCGCTTTGAGGGCAACGGCAAAGTTGAAACCGTTGTTTTAAAAGACGGCCGCGACCTGCCCGCCGACCTGGTGCTGATTTCCGCGGGCATCAAGCCCAACCTGGCCCTGGCCGCCGGGCTGAACCTGAAAACCGACCGGGCCATTGTGGTGGACGAATTTTTGGAAACCAGCCAGCCCGACATTTACGCCGCCGGCGACTGCGTGCAGTTCCCCGGAGAAGCGGGCGGCCTGTGGACGGTCTCCCGCGCCCAGGCCCTGGTGGCCGGGTTCAACATCGCCGTGGCCAGCCGCGCCGAACGGAAGGCCTATGCGCCCGTTCCCCCGGCCAGCACCTTGAAAGTGGCGGGCATTGACCTGGTGGCCGCGGGCGACCTCGACCCCGACGGCCGCCTGACCGGCATTGAGGCCGCCAGCGAAAACAGCTACCGCAAAGTGGCGCTGGACGCGGAAGGCCGCCTGGTGGGCTTCACCAACCTTGGCCACAGCAAAGGCAACCGCGAATTGAACGCGGCCCTGGCCGCCAAAAAAATCCTGAGCCCGGAAGCGGTCAAAGGGCTGGCGTCCCTGGATTACGATTTTTCCAGCTTCTAATTTTATCCTCCGGCGAGCATTTTACCGTGATGCGGCCAAAGCGCCGCCTCACACAGGCCTGGTCGGCCGGGCAGTAACATGTTTGCCAGAGCTACTACAGTGCGATTCGCCCCAGAGGCTATTTATCGCAGGAGAACTATGACCTTCAAGCAATTGGAACTTGAAGACCGGCCCGTTTTTATCAAGGCGCAGAGCGAGGCTCCCCCGCTCATCGGCGATACGGTCTTCACCAATCTGTTCATCTGGCGGTCGTATTACCGAACCGTCTGGGCCGAGGCCCACGGCTGCCTGTGCCTCATCGCCCGGCCCGAGGGCGAGGAGCCCTTCGGCCTGGCCCCGGTGGGCGGCGGCGACCAGTTGGCCGCCCTGGATTTCACCCTGGACGCGCTCAAAGCCATGACTGACAAGCCCTGCTTCAGGCGGGTTCCCGAGGCCCTGGCGGAAAAAATCCAGGCCGCCGGGCTGCCCTATGAATGCCTCCATGACCGGGACAACGACGACTACGTCTACCCCGCCGAGCAGCTCCGCACCCTCAGCGGGCGGCGTATGCACCAGAAGAAGAATCACTACAACTTCTTCGTCAGCCACAACCAGTTCGAGTGCCTGCCCCTGAGCGACGAACTGATCCCGGATCTGCTGGCCGTGCAGGAAGGCTGGCTGGCCATCAAGGAAGAGCAGAACATTTCGCTGAGCCACCTGCGCCACGAAGTGGAATCGGTGCATGAATTGTTGCGGCATTTTAAGGATTTCAACCAATTGGGCCTGGCCGTCAAAATAAACGGCCGCATCGAGGGCTTCACCATGGGCGAAATCATCAGCCCAGACACGGTGCTGGTGCATCTGGAAAAAGCCAATTACGACATCCGGGGCCTGTTTGTGGCCCTGTCCAGCCATTTTTGCGAAAAACTGCCGCCGGAAATTGTGTACGTCAACCGCGAACAGGACTTGGGCCTGCCGGGACTGCGCCATTCCAAGGAATCCCTGAAACCGGATCACATGCGGCAGAAATTTACCATTACGCCGATAAGCAATTGACGGCAGTGCTCCGGCCGGCCGAGGCCCGGAGGGGGAAGATGAAAAAATTATGTTTGATGGCCGTTTTGCTGACGGCGACAGGTTGTTTCAATTCGGAAAGCGACTACGAGCGGCTGCTGGAAGAAAAAGAATCCTACGCCGACCAGCTGGCCGCCGCCCAGCAGGAGAATGAAATTCTGCGGCAGTCCCTGGCCAACGTGACCGCCGAGCAGGAGCGGCTCCAGACCCTTTTGGACATGGAGAAAAGCCGCCTGGCCGCCAGCGCCCTGCCCCTGCGCACAGAGAACGGCAACCCCGCCGACGGTGAGGACATCTGGGTGGAAGCCCCGGTGCGCCAGGCCGGGCAGACCCCCGCCGCCGCGCAGGAGCCGCCCCGCCGCGAGCCGCCCGCCGAGCCCGCCCCGGCGCCCCGCCCCGCCCCCACCGGCACCCGCACCTACACGGTCAAGCCCGGCGATATCCTCTACGGCATTGCCTCGCGCAACAATACCACGGTGAACGCCATTCTGGAACTGAACCCCAAAATCCGCGAACGCCGCAACAATATGATCCACGAAGGTGAAAAGTTGCAGCTGCCCTGATGGCGGGGAC
>JAITVE010000286.1 GCA_031285975.1 Candidatus Adiutrix sp.
ATGTTATAAGAAAAATAATAGAATCTGGAATGCTTGAAGTAAAGGGAAAATTAGAAGAAACTTTACCACAATATTTATTAGATACATACAATTTAAGAGATATAAACAGTGCAATCTCAGAAATACATTTTCCAGAAAATTTTGAACAATTTAATAGAAACTTGGCCGGAATTAAAGAAGGTGGAACACCCGGGCCGCTACCTAGGCGGCGAACTGGAAGCCCGCCCGAACGAGGCCCCCGATGCCAATGGCCGCCTTCTGCGGGTGGCTTTGGCCTTTGCCGACGTTTACGAAATAGCCCACGGCCACTTGGGCCACAAAATCCTTTACAGCCTGATAAATGAACGGGCCGGTTTATCGGCCGAGCGCGTCTATGCCCCCTGGCCGGACTGGGAGCGGGTGCTGCGGGAAAAATCGCGCCTATTGGAAAGCCTGGAAAGCCGCCGCCCCTTAATAGATTTCGATTTGGTTGGTTTTTCCCTGCAATACGAACTGGGTTACACCAACATCTTGAACATGCTGGAAATGGGCGGCATCCCAATTTTGGCCGCCGACCGTACGGATTCCATGCCCTTGGTGGCCGCCGGGGGCCCGGGGGCTTACAACCCCGAACCGCTGGCCGATTTTTTCGATATTTTTTTCTTGGGTGACGCCGAGCATTCTTTTGCCCTAGATTTGGAAATTATTAAAGAGTGGAAAGCCGAAGGCACCCCCAAAAGCGCCCTGTGGGAACGCTTGGCGGGCCGGGAGGGCATCTACATCCCCTCACTTTTCAAGCCCCATTACACAGCGGAAGGCCGTTTTAAAAGCCTTGAACCATTGCTTCAAGGCTACACCAAAGTGCGGCGGGCGGCAGTGGCCAGCCTCAACAGCGCCCCCTTCCCCTGCCAACAAATAACGCCGCTCATAAAACCAGTTCACGACCGGGTGGTGGTGGAAATAGGGCGCGGGTGCAGCCGGGGCTGCCGCTTTTGCCAGGCGGGCTACATCTACCGCCCGGTACGGGAGCGCCGCCAGGCCACCATTATGGACTTGGCCAAGAAAAATTTACAGTCCAGCGGGCAGGACGAGGTTTCCTTCCTGTCGCTCTCGGCCGGGGATCATACGGAAATCGCGCCCCTGGTGTCCGGCTTTATGGACGAATACGCGGCCCAGACCGTGGCCCTGTCCCTGCCGTCCCTGCGGGTCAAGAGTTTATCCGGCCACCTGGCCCGGCAGATACGGCGGGTGCGCAAAACGGGGTTCACCCTGGCCCCTGACGCCGGGACGCAGCGGCTCCGGCAGGTCATAAATAAACACTTGACCGACGACGACCTGATGGCGGCGGCGGAAACGGCCTGCTCCCTGGGCTGGCGGTCGCTCAAACTCTATTTTATGGTGGGCCTGCCCACAGAGACCGACGACGATTTGGCGGGCATTGCCGACCTGACCCGGCGGCTGAAACGGGCCAGCCGGGTGCAGCTCAACCTGGGGGTGGCCCACTTCACCCCCAAGGCCCACACGCCTTTTCAGTGGCACCCGGCCTCAAGCGCTGCCACTATCAGCGACCGCCTCTTTAAGGTGAAGGATTTGACCAAGGCGCCGGGCCTGGCCCCCAAGTGGAACGCGCCGGGGGCCTCGTGGGTGGAATCGATTCTGGCGCGCGGCGACCGCCGCCTGGGGCCGGTGCTGGAAAAGGTGTTCCGGGCCGGGGCCCGTTTCGAGGCCTGGGGCGACCGCTTTGATCCCCGCTTGTGGGTGGAGGCCCTGGCCTCCGAGAATTTAGCGGAAGAAGTGCTGCTGAACCCCTTCGCGCCCGGCGACGCCCTGCCCTACGGCCACCTGTTCGCCGGGGTGCGGGAGAAATTTTTGCTGGACGAACTGGACAAAGCCCAGCGCGGTGAAACCACTCCCGACTGCCGCTGGAGCGACTGCCACAGCTGCGAGGCCTGCAAAGGGGCTTTGATCGACCTGGCCCGCCGCGACCCCGCCCCGCAAAGCGATGGCGACATGACCGCCACTGAGGCTACCGAAGTCCGCTCAAAGCGGCCCGCGCCCCCGGCCAGGGAAAAAAATCTGCCGGGCGCGGTGTATTTAGTCAACTTCCAGAAGGGCGGGCGGGCCGCGTATCTGGGGCATTTGGAACTGGTGGAGCTTTTCAAGCGGGCCTTTCGCCGGGCGGGGATACGCCTGAACGTGACCGAGGGTTTTCATCCGCAGCCCAAAATCTCCTTCCTCACGGCCCTGCCCCTGGGGGTGACCAGCGAGGACGAATATGTGAAAGTGGTGGCGGCCGATTTTATGTCGGCGGACGAACTGGCCGCCCGCCTGGCCGGGCAGCTGCCCGAGGACGTGAAAATCAGCGGGGCCCGGATGCTGCCCCCCCACCGCGCCAAGGTGCAGCCCGAGGCCGTGGTCTGGCAAATGACCTGCGGCCAGGCGGTTTTCCCGCTGGGGGCCGCGCCGCAGATGAAGGCCCTTTTGGTGCAGCCCGACAAAAAAGGCGGGAGCCGCGAATACCGGCTGGGCGAGTTCATCACGGCGGCTGAAGCCACGGCGGAGAATGTGGCGCTGGTCACTATTAAACTTGGCCTGGACGGCACGCCCAAACCCTGGGCGGCGGCTGAGGCCCTTTGGGGTTTGGAAGCGGGCTCGCTGTCGGGCGTGCTGCGGAAAATGAAAACGGTGCTGGCCGAATAAGCGCTCTGGTCACGGAAATGTAAAAAATGACTTCGGAACTCATTATAAATTATAGGCCCTACGAAACCAGGGTGGCGTTTTTAGAAAACGGCACCTTAGTGGAATTCCAAGTGGAGCGCGGCGCCCAGGGGGCCGGGCTGCTGGGCAATATTTATCGGGGCCGGGTCATCCGGGTGCTGCCGGGTATGCAGGCCGCCTTTGTGGACATCGGCCTGGAAAAAGCCGCCTTCCTCTATGTGGACGACCTCTCCGAGCAGCCCGAGGATTTTGAAAAACGCCTCGGCTCCACGCCCGGTCGCCATGAGGCCGATTTCGCGCCCCACCCGGCCGAGCCCCACGATGACGAGGGCGAGGCCCACCGCCGGGAATCCGCCGCGCCCTCCCCGCCCATCGAAACCCTGCTCAGCGAGGGGCAGGAAATCTTAGTGCAGATATCCAAGGAACCCATCGGGCAGAAGGGGGCGCGGGTGACCACCCACATATCGCTCCCCAGCCGCCGCCTGGTGCTCATGCCCACCATGACCCACCTGGGGGTCAGCCGCCGCATTGAGGACGAGGACGAGCGCCGCCGCCTCAAGGAAGTGCTGGAAAACTTGGGCCATCAGCACGGCTTCATCGCCCGCACCGCCTCGGAGGGGGCCACGGCCTTTGAACTTCAGGCCGAGGCCAAATTCCTGGTGCAGCTGTGGCAGCGCATTATGGACGACAGCCGCCGCCAGTCCGCGCCCTCCCGCATTCACCAGGAATTGGACGCCACCCTCAAGGCCGTGCGCGACAATTTCACGGAAAACATCGACCGCCTGGTCATCGACCACCAGGGGCAGTTTGAGGCGGTGCAAAAGTTTTTGGAAACCTTTTCCCCCAACCTGGCCGGGGGGCTGGAACTGTATACCGGCAGCGAGCCCATTTTCCACGCCTGGGGGGTGGAGACCGAACTGGCCCGCGCCCTGAGCAAAAAAGTCTGGCTGAAAAGCGGCGGCTATGTGGTCATTGAATCCACCGAGGCCCTGACCGTGGTGGACGTGAACACGGGCCGCTACGTGGGCCGCCACAATCTTGAGGAAACCATTCTCAAGACCAATATGGAGGCGGTGAAGGAAATCGCCTACCAGCTGCGCCTGCGGAACATCGGCGGCCTCATTGTCATTGACTTCATTGACATGGAAAAGGAAACCAACCGCGAGCGCGTCTTTACGGCCCTCAAAGACAGCCTGCGCCGCGACAAGGGCCGCACCAAAGTGCTGCCCATGAGCGAACTGGGCCTCATTGAAATGACCCGCAAGCGCACCAAGGAAAACATCGACCGTTTTTTGCGCGAACCTTGCTTCTATTGCCAGGGTCAGGGCTTTCTGCTGTCCCGCACCTCGGTCTGCCACGAGTCCTTTCTCGACCTGGAACTCCAGGCCAGCGAAAACCCCCACGGCCGCCTGAAACTCACCGTCCACCCCCAAATCAGGGACTTGATTCTGGACGAAGGGCGGGCGGGCCTGGAAGATTTGGAAAGGCGGCTGGGGCGCACCATTATCATTAAAGCCGACGAGACTTTGCACCTGGAAGCCCACGTGGTTGAAATTCTCCCCAGCGCGGGGTAAAATGGCTTTCCAATGACGGGGGCGCACGGGCGTTTTCGGCGCAGCCGCCCCGATTATGACTATTAGGTTAAAACTGTGGATACCAGCACTATATCAAACGTAGACATGGCCATGCTGCGCCTCGTGAAAAGTTCCTTCGAGATTCGGACGACCCAGATTGAGGACGACCGGGTGTTTATCAACGTGTCCCTGGAGAACGACGGCGAGTTTTTCGAAGGCGGCCGCCGGGCCCATTTCCTGCAAAAATTTTCCACCGGCACCCAGCCCAGCAACCCCTTTGTGCTGGAAGTGCGCTTCGGGGCCGTGTTTTTGCTGAACCCGCCGCCGCTGCCGCTGGAACGGCCCTATTACGTGCGGAAAGTCTTTCCCCAGCTGGTTTTCCCCTATTTGCGGGAATATGTGGCCGAGACCACCCGGCGCGGCGGCTTCACCCCCCTGGTGCTCAACCACAACATCCTCAATTTCGACGACGATTTCGACGCCTCCGCCGGACGAACCGCGCCGGAAGGCCCCCAAACGGTGCACTAACGTGCTGCGGCGGCTCTACAGCCTGGCGGCTGATGTGGCCGGGCCCCCGCTGGCGCTGGCTGCGGCCCTCAAGGGCCGCTTCGGCGGCCGCTGGCGGGCGCAGCTTGGTCTGCGCCTCTACCCGGCCCGGCTGCCCCATCGCCCCCGCCTGTGGTTTCACGGGGCCTCGGTGGGTGAGGCCCGTTCGGCGGGCGCGGTGATCCGGGCCCTCCTGGCCCGGCGGCCGGATGCGGAAATTTTTCTCAGCGTCGGCACCCCGGCGGGCCTGAAAGCCGCTGAAGACGTTTTCGCGGACGAGCGCCGCGTCACGGTCATTGCCCCGCCGCTGGATTTCTGGGCCTCGCCCCGCCGGGCCCTGAGCCGGATGCGGCCCGACGCCCTCATCATCCTGGAAACGGAATTGTGGCCGAACCTGATTTATGAAACGCGCCGGGCCGGGGTGAAACTCGTGCTGGCCGCCGCCCGCCTGAGCGAACGCTCCTTTAAGCGCTACCGCCTGGTGAGCGGCTTCACGGCCCGGATGCTGGAATCCTTTGACCTCATCGCGCCTTCGGGCTCGAAAGAAGCGGAGTTGTACCAGGCCCTCGGGGCCCCGCCCAAACGGCTGAAAATCCTGGGCAGCCCCAAATTCGACAATCTTTTGGCAGAGGCCCAGAGCCCGGATTTTGAGGCCCGCCGCTTGGCCTGGGCCGAAAAGCTGGGGAGGACGGACAACGCCGAGCCCCTGATTGTGGCCGGTTCCACCCACCCCGGCGAGGAAGAAATTCTGCTGGCGGCTTTCAAAAATTTGGAACAGCCCGCTACGTTGCTCATAGCGCCGCGCCATCTGGGCCGGACGCCCGAAGCGTTGAAACTGGCGCAAAGCGCGGGGCTGGAAGCCGCCCTGGCCAGCGGCGGCGGGGCGGCTTCGGCGCGGGTCATTGTCCTGGATACCGTGGGGCAGCTTCCCGTGCTCTATGCCCTGGCCGACGCGGCCATAGTGGGCGGCAGCCTGCGGGCCGGCCTGGCCGGGCACAACCCCCTGGAACCGGCGGCTGTGGCCCGCCCGATTCTCTTCGGCCCCTGGATGTCCAGCTTCGCCCGCGAGGCCGCCGGTCTGCTCGAATGCGGCGGCGCGGTGGAGGTTCAGCCCGAAACTCTGGCCACGGCATTGAATACTATACTCCGCGACAATGAAAAAAAACGCCGCATGGGCGAGGCCGCCCGCGCCTCTCTGGCCGCCCGCCCCAAAGCCGCCCCGGCCCTGGCCGAGGCCGTGCTGGAATTGCTGGCGGCAGACAGCCCGGCAAGTGAATAATTAAAGCTACCCCGATTCCGTCATTCCGGCGAAGGCCGGAACCCATGCCTTTCCGCAGCGCCGGCCAGAAAGGCACAGGCCCCGGCCTTCGCCGGGGTGACGAGCAAGAATACGAACCTTACGCGACAGCATCAGGTACAAAGTCTCAGAAAATCCAGGAGGCCCCCATGTCCCGGCCAGGATTATCATTCATCGCTATGCTGGTTCTCCTGACCGGCCTCTTTTCGGACGCCCCGGCCCTGGCCCAGACCGACCAGCGGGTGGTGGCCGAGTTGGGCGGCTTCAGCCTGTCCATTGGTTTGGTGACGGATGACGTGTGGGTCTTCGAGCTCTCCTCAGCCGCGCCCGACCCTGCCGCGCCCTTCGCGCCATCGCTGATGGTCGATCCCGCCCTCACCTTCCGGCTGCCCCAGGGCGGCGGCGACAGTTGGTCAAGCGCCACGGCCCAGGTGAAACTGAACCGCAACCCGCCCAGCCTCACGGTTATCCGCACCAGCGGCGAAGAGTCCTTCACCATCCGGCCCTATGCCCCGGAAGGCCGCCTGGCCGGGCTGAGCTTTATTGGCGATTTCACCCATCTTCTGGGCCTGGGAGCCAATTTCCGCCAGCCCAGCGGCGTTTTCAACCTGCTTGGGGAAAACGTCATGCCCGGCAGCCCCTTTGGCAACAGCCGCCTGGCCGTCAGCAATTACCGCCCCAACCAGGTGCAGATTCCCGTGGTCTACGGCCTGGGCCAGGGCCGCCATTCCAGCGCCCTGTTTGTGGACGAAACCCGGCCCCTGATGTGGAGCTTCAAAGGCCGCCCCTGGACGGCCCAGGTCGCGGGCCAGCAGGGGCCTGAAGACGTGCTGCGCTTTTTCGTCATCACCGGGGACGACCTCCCCGCCCTGCGCCGGGAGTTCATGACCCTCACCGGGCGGCCGCCGGTGCCGCCCCTGGGGGCCCTGGGGGTGTGGGCTTCCAACCTCAAGGGCGAAACCGAGAGCGACTGGCGGGACGGCATTCTTCGCCTGAAAAGCGCGGTGCCCGGCCTGGCCGGAGTGGTCACCAACGGCGCGGCGCACTACAGCGCGCTGCTGGAACTGGCCAAAACCAGCAGTTTAAAAATCATGCTGGACGAATCCGCCTACGTCTCCCAGGATTCGCCCCATTACCCGGAAATGGCCCGCCGCTCCTACCTGGTGCGCCAGAACGGCCCCACCGGGCCCATCATGGTCGTCAATCACCAGAACAGCCCGGCGGGGCTGGTGGATTACACCAACCCGGCGGCCCCCACCTTCTGGCACAGCCTCTTCCGCCAGCAGCAGTTCACCGACGGCGTGACCAGCTTCCGCCTCATTGATGGCGAGTTGGAAGATTTCAGCCCCAGCGCCTGGTATGAGGGCGCGCCCGGCAGCCGCGCCCACTCCCACTACGCCTGGGCCAACCGCTATGCCCTCAAGTGGCTGGAAGGGCTGGCCGCCGGGGCCCGCAGCCAGTGGATGCGCAACCGCCCGCGCTTACTCATGATGAGCCGCACCGGCCTGGCCGGGCTCCCCCGCCTGGGGGGCAGCCTGTACAACGGCGACGCCTCCCTCTTCGGCAGCCGCTCCCTCACCGCCGTCAAGGCCCACGTGGCCATGTCGGGTATGGACTATTACAGCGCCGACCTCAGCCCCGCCCTCACCGGCCTGGCCCTGGACGCCAACACCCGGCAGATGTATGAAGCCTGGCTGGCCAAAACCAGCCTCACCGACCTGCCCCTGGTGCTGCCCGAGGAAGTTCTGCAGCAGCCCGACCTCCGCTACAACCTGGCCCTGCGTGAAAGTTTGCGGCCCTATCTCTATTCCCTGGCCTGGGAAGCCTAT
>JAITVE010000127.1 GCA_031285975.1 Candidatus Adiutrix sp.
CTGGGGGTCGGACAGGGTGGTGAGGTAGCCCGCAGGTTTGTGGAACATGTAATAGCGAAGCTGCTGGGGCGGCGGCAGCGGGCGGCCATCCACCGCGATGCGGTCGCGGGCGGGGTCGGCTTTCAGGCCCTGCTCGGTGACTACCTGGCCGTTGACCGTAACCCGGCCTTCTTCAATCAGCCGCTCCGCCCCCCGCCGGGAAGCCAGCCCGGCCTCGGAGATAATCTTTTGCAGGCGGTCTTCGCCCCCGCCGACCAATTGCGGGCGCGGCCCCGCCGGAGCCCGTCCGGGCCGTTTGTTGGGAGCCGCTCCGCCGGGCTTCCTCGCGGCGCGGGCCGGAGATTTCGGCCCGCCCGGAGCCCTGGTTGCGCCCGGCCGCCCCGAGGCCTTGGGTTTACCCGGCTTGGCCGGGCCTTTGCCGGCGCTTTGCCGGGACGACGCGGGACGCTTTTTGGGAGTACCGGCCATTTATTCGGTCAGTTCCAGGTTGTCGTCAGCGGCCTCAGCGGCTTCGTCCGTCACCGGGCCGTTGTCCTCGTCGGTTTCGCCCACGGGGGTCACGTCCACCACGTATTCGCCGTCGGTGATGCCGATGAGCTTCACCCCGCCGGTGTTGCGGTGGCGCATGGAGACCTCGCTGACCTTGAACATGATCAGGCGGCCGGTGTTGGTTATCAGCATCAGCCGGTCGTCCTCGGTCACTTTCAGCACGCCCACCACCTGGCCCTTCTGGGGAGTGGTTTTGATGGTGATGGTGCCCATGCCGCCGCGCGTCTGGATGTTGTATTCAGAGGCCGGGGTGCGTTTGCCGAAGCCTTTTTCAGTGACGGTCAAGAGCACTTCGCTGCGGTCCATGGCAATCACGTCCATGCCCACCAGCCGGTCTTTGGCCATCAGGTTGATGCCCCGAACCCCGGCGGCCATGCGGCCCATGGCCCGCACGTCGCTCTCCTTAAAGCAGATGGCCTTGCCGCCCCGGCTGGAGAGGATCAGCGCGCTCTGCCCGTCGGTCAGCGCGGCGGAGACCAGTTCGTCCTCGTCCCCCACAGTCATGGCGATGATGCCCGCCTTGCGCGGGTTCTGGAAGGCGTTCAGCTCAACCCGCTTGATGATGCCGTCGCGGGTGGCCATGACCACATAGCGTTCCGGCTCGGCCAAATCTTTCACCACCAGCACGGTGGCCACTTTTTCCCCTTCGTCCAGCGGCAGCACGTTCACCAGGGCCTTGCCCTTGGACATGCGCCCGGCCTGGGGCACTTCGTGGACTTTCAGCCAGTAGAGCCGCCCCCGGTTGGTGAGGAACAGCATATAGTTGTGGGTGGAGGCGATGTAGAGCCGCTCCACAAAATCGTCTTCTTTGGTTTTGGCGGCGGTGACGCCTTTGCCGCCCCGCTTCTGCGAGCGGTACAGGCTCACCGAGTTGCGCTTGATGTAGCCGCCGTGGCTGAGGGTCACCACCATGTCTTCATCGACAATGAAGTCTTCGGGGTTGTAGTCGCCGGGGCGCACGTTGGTGATGTTGGTGCGCCGCTCGTCGCCGTAATCCAGCCGCAGGGCTTCGGTCTCTTCCTTGATGACCCCCAGCAGCAGCGTTTCCGAGCCCAGGATGGCCTGGAAGCGGGCGATGTCCTTCATCAGGCTGTCGAATTCGTCCAAAATGGCCTGCAATTCCTTGCGGGTCAGCCGTTGGATGCGCATGTCCAAAATGAACTGGGCCTGGATTTCGCTCAGTTCGAAGCGGGCGATGATGGCCCGCCGGGCCTCCGCCGGGGTCTCGGCCTTGCGGACGATGACAATGAGTTCGTCAATGAAATCAATGACCTTCCGCACCCCGTCCAGCAAATGGGCGCGGGCTTCGGCCTTGTCCAGTTCGAAGCGGGTGCGCCGGATGACCACATCCTTACGGTGGCCGAGGAACTGCACCAGGGCCTCTTTCAGGGTTAAAAGGCGCGGGGCGTTGTTGACCACAGCCAAAAGGTTGATGCCAAAACTGACTTCCAACTGCGTCTGGCGGTAAAGCTGATTCAGAATAGTGTCGGTGGAATCCCGGTGGGAGGCTTTCACGTCGCAGACAATGCGCATCCCGTCGCGGTCGCTCTCATCGCGGACTTCCGACAGCCCTTCGATTTTCTTGTCGCGGATGAGGCCGTCAATGTCCTCCACCACTTTGGCTTTGTTCACCTGGTAGGGGATTTCGGTGATGACCAGGGAGCGTTTGGTGTCTTTGGCCCCGCTTTCCACCATGGCCCGCGCCCGCACCCGGATGATGCCGCGCCCGGTGTGATAGGCCTCGCGCAGCCCTTCACGGCCCAGTATAAACCCGCCGGTGGGGAAGTCCGGCCCCGGAATGTGGGCCATCAATTCGTCAATAGTAATATCGGGGTTGTCGATCAAGGCCATGAGGCCGGAAGCCACTTCCCCTAAATTGTGGGGCGGCACGTTGGTGGCCATGCCCACGGCGATACCCGCCGAACCGTTGACCAAGAGGCCCGGCACGCGGCTGGGCATGACCAGGGGCTCGTCCAGGGAGCCGTCGTAGTTGGCCCCGAAATCGACGGTGTTTTTGTCGATGTCCGCCAAAAACTCGTGGGCCAGCTTGGCCATGCGCACTTCGGTATACCGCATGGCGGCGGCCGAGTCGCCGTCCACGGAGCCGAAGTTGCCCTGCCCGTCGGCCAGGGGATAACGCATGGCGAAGTCCTGGGCCAGGCGCACCAGCGCGTCATACACGGCCTGGTCACCGTGCGGGTGGTACTTACCGATAACGTCACCGACGACGCGGGCCGATTTCTTATAGGGCTTGTTGTAGTCGTTGCCCAGTTCGCTCATGGCGAAAAGAATGCGGCGGTGCACCGGCTTCAGCCCGTCCCGCGCGTCGGGCAAAGCCCGGCCACTGATGACGCTCATGGCGTAATCAAGATACGAGACCTTAATTTCATCTTCTATATTAACAGGCTCAATGCGCTGCTGTTCAAACAAATCCATATTTGCCCCTCATGATTTCGAGCCCCGGATGATTGCTGCTTCCAAAGCCAACTTATTATTATACCGCAAAATGGGCTGTCATGGGGAATTTTTTTTGTGGGGTGGCTTCGCGCTTGCGGCGGGAGGCGTTCCGTTCTCCCGTCCCGCCTCGCTGTCACCCCGGCGAAGGCCGGGGCCCATGCCTTTCGCTTCGTGTTTATCGCCGCACTGCGTACCCCCGCCCCGTCATACCGGCGAAGGCCGGTATCCATTGCCAGCGGAGCAACTTGTCGGCAACGTCCACAATTCCGCTCTACTCGCCGTTATTGCTTCAGGCGGCGGCCAAGGCCGCTTTTTTCGCTGATGCCGAGCTGGTCGAAATTTTCCAGAAGGGCCACGGCCAGTTTGCGGGAGCTGGACAGGGCGTCGCGGTATTGGCCCAGTTCCACTATCGCGCCGTTCGCGGCCAGGTCTTTGAATATATGCAGGGCTTTCTGGTAATGGCTTTGGTGCAGGTGGTACAGGTCGTCCAGGCGCACCAGGGTTCCCTGGCGGAGCAGGGCGGCGAAGGCGGCCTTGCGGCGGCGTTGGGCGGCGGGGGTATCGGCGGGTTCTACGGCGCTGGTGGCCGGGGGGGCCAGTCCGAAAGATTGGTATAGCTGTTCGAGCTTGGCGATGAGCTCGTTTTCCGCTTCGTTGACCTGCGGTTCAAAGCTGGCCAGGCGGATATCGCCGCCCTCCCGTTTGACCATCTTTTCGTCCTCCAACAGGCTGAACAGGGCTTCTGAAACGGCCTGCCCGGCCTGGGGAGCCATCCGGCTGCGGGCTTCCTCCAGGGACATGCCGGGGCTGTAAGGATTGGCCCGGTGCCAGTCGGCCAACAGGCCCCCCAGCCGCCGCTTGAGGCGATCCAACTCCGTTTTGTGGATGAAAACGTCGCGGGTCAGGGAGGTGAGGAAGCCCCGCTCGGCCAGGGTGTGGGCGTCATTGCGGGCGCGGGCGCGGTCGAGGTCGGCCCGGCTGATGAGTTCTTCCAGGCTGGGGAAGGTGCCCGGCCGTTCGATGACCGCCAGTTCCACCCGCTGAAGGTGCGAGCCCACGTCCTTGGTTTCGAACTGCTGCAAAATTTCCGGCTTGTGCCGCCGCCGCTTGAGGGGGGCCCCGTCCAGCACCACGCCGCCGCCGATGGTCGTCATGGGGGAATAAAAGCGGATGACGAAGCGGTCGCCTTTTTTGGCCGTCACCGGCTCCATGAGGCGCAGTTGGGCATAGCCGGAAGTTCCGGCCCCCAGTTCGGCTTCGTCCATGAGCACGGCCTTGGCCAGGAGTTCCTTGGCCCCCAGGTACAGATGCACCAGACTGCCGCTTTTGACGGGGTGGGGCGAGGCTTCCAGCACCGACAGGCGCACGTCCAGCATCATGGTGGGGCGCAGGCTGCCTTCCGTGGCCAGCACATCGCCCCGGCCCAGCTCCTCTTTTTTCAGGTTGGCGAGATTGACGGCCACCCGCTGGCCGGGGTAGGCCGCTTCCACGCTCTGGGAATGGACTTGCAGGCTGCGGATTTTGGCGGGCAGGAGGTCGGGGTAGACCAGGGCCGCGTCGCCGGGGGCCAGGCGGCCCTCCATCAGGGTGCCGGTGACCACCGTGCCGAAGCCGGTGAGAGTGAAGACCCGGTCGATGGGTAGCCGGAACATTTTCCCGTCGTCGCGGCTGGGCCGGCTTTCAATGAGCCGGATAAGCTGGCCGCGCAGTTCTTCCAGGCCCTGGCCGCTGTGGGCGCTGACTTCCACAATGGGCGCGCTTTCCAGAAAAGTCCCGGCCACGGTTGCGGCGATTTCTTCCCGCATCAGGGCCGCCCAGTCCGCGTCCGCCAGGTCGCGCTTGGTGAGGGCCACCAGGCCGGATTGGATGTCCAACAGGCGCAGGATGTCCAGATGCTCCCGGGTCTGGGGCATGACGCCGTCGTCGGCGGCTATTACCAACAGGGCGACATCGATGCCGCCGGAACCGGCCAGCATGTTTTTGATGAAATGCTCGTGCCCCGGCACGTCCACAATGCCCGCCCGGCCGCCGTCCGGCAGGTCGAGGTGGGCGAAGCCGTTTTCAATGGTGATGCCCCGCTTTTTTTCCTCGGCCAGCCGGTCGGTGTCTATGCCGGTGAGGGCGCGGACGAGGCTGGTTTTGCCGTGATCCACATGTCCGGCGGTGCCGATGACGGCGTGTCGGCGCTTGGCCATCCTCGTCTCCTTAAGGCCGGGCGGCGGTCACGGCATGGGGTATTCGGTAGGGCTCCATTCATCGGGGCCCAGGATATTCTGGGGGCCGGGCGGCAGGTCGTAGCACTGGCCGTCGGCGTGCATCCAGCTGCGGCCGCCCATGGATTTGCAGAAATCGGGAAAGTCCACCCACATCATGCCGATGCTGTCGCCCTTGCAGCCGATGACGCTGTAGCAGTTGCCGAGGTCATAGGGCTTGCGCTGAACCATCTGGGCCATAAGCAACACCGGCCTGTCCCCGTCAGCCGCCTGGAGCGTTTCCTCACTCCAAGCGGCCGGCGGAAACAGGCAGAGAACCAGCAGGCTTATGAGGCGGATAGCGCGGGTCAATACGGCAAAAATCTCGCGCCGCGCTGTTCGTGCAGCACTTCGGCCATGGCCAGGTAGACGGCCGAGGCCCCGCAGACAATGCCCACATACCCGGCCAAGGTGCCGACGGCCGCGCTGCCCGAGAAGTCGCGGGCGGCCAAAAGGCCGAACAGCACGGTCAGGGACAGGAAGACGAAGCGCAGCACCGGGCTGCCCTTGAGCGTGCCCAGGAACATGAAGAAGGTGAAAATGCCCCACAGCAAGAGATACCAGCCCATGAAGGCGTGGGAGGGCGCTTCGGCCCAGCCCAGCACCGGCAGCACCCAGATGGCCACCAGGCTGAGCCAGAACAGGCCGTAGGAGGTGAAGGCCACGGTGCCGAAAGTGTTGTTGTTGCGGTATTCCATAATGCCGACGATCACCTGGCCCAGGCCGCCGTAGAAAATGCCCATGGCCAGGACGATGGAGGTGTTGGGGAAAAAACCGGCGTTGTGGAGGTTCAGCAGGATGGTGGTCATGCCGAAGCCCATCAGCCCCAGGGGGCCGGGGTTGGCCCGATTCGATTCAGCGGACATGGGAAAATCCTTTCCAGTGGCGGAGCTATCAAGTGTTGCGCTGGCCGGATGCGGAGCAACGCTCCGCCGCTGGCCTCGACCGTATCCAGGCGGCTGGGCCGGATTCCGGCAGCATCAAAAATATCCAATATATAGGCTGAAAATACCCGAAAAGCCTGGGCCTGTCAAGTTTGATTCCGGGGCAAAGCAGGGAGATCTCATTTGGGAAACAGTCACAACTATGAACCGCTACCACCGTCATACCGGCGAAGGCCGGTATCCATTTCCAGTGGCGTATGATTTTACCGGCCAGGCCGCTGCCGCATTCTTAATGCTTCCTTTAGAGCGCTTTTCTATTTCAAGGTCATATGCGAAAAATGAAAAGCGCCCGGATGTTTGCGTATTTTGCAATTTACTAAAGGCAGGTAAATTGCAAAATGCTCTCAATAGCGTGGAAGACAAGAAGAAAGAAGAAGAGGCAGGGTGCCGGCCAGTTACTCTACTGGAAATGGATTCCGGCTTTCGCCGGAATGACGGCACGTGGAAGAGTCGTTACACCAAACTTCCAAATGCGGTTGCGGGGAACTAATGGACACAGGCATGGATATCCCTTGAAGCGTATCGCAATCGTGTTCAGGAGGAAATAAGGATTGAATTTTAAGGCTGGAATTATTAGAATGGCGAAAAATTGATGGGGTGAGTGAGGGGAGTTGAACCCCCGACCCCCAGGGCCACAACCTGGTACTCTAACCAACTGAGCTACACTCACCATCAAAGACTGTCAAACAGACAGTTGATGACTATAACCCAAAATCGAAGAAATTGCAAGCGTAAACCGTCCTTTCGCGGGCCGGAAGCGCGCTGTGGCGATACAGCAGGAGATTATGAAATCCATACCCGTTGAACAAGCTGTCGGCCTCGTCCTCTGCCACGACATCACGGAAATAGTGGTGGGCGAGCACAAAAAAGCGGCCTTCAAAAGGGGGCACGTGGTGCAGCCCGAAGACGTTCCCCATCTTTTGCGTTTGGGCAAGGAAAATTTGTTCGTTTGGAGCGACCAGCCGGACGGCCTGGTGCATGAGGACGAGGCCGCCCAGCGCCTGGCCCGGGCCGTGGCCGGGGAGAACATCAGCTTCGGCAGCCCCACCGAGGGGCGCATCAACCTGACGGCCGATATCCAGGGCCTTTTCGTCATGGAGGCCGATTTTTTGGAGGCCCTGAACGATATCCCGGATGTGACCATTGCCGCCATCTCCGCCCTGCGCGAAGTGCGGGCCGGGCAGCCCCTGGCCGGGACGCGGGTCATTCCCCTCTGCGTGGCCGAGGAATCCGTGGCGGCGGTGGAAACTTTGTGCCGGGAGCGCGGCCCGCTGTTGTCCGTGAAACCTTTCCGCAAGCACAAGGTCGGGGTGGTCACCACCGGCAGCGAAGTTTTTCACGGGCGCATCCAGGATGCTTTCACCCCGGTGCTCCAGAAAAAGTTCGCGGCCTGGGGCTCAACCGTGCATTTCCAGGCCGTGGTGCCCGACCAGCCGGAAGCCGCGGTGGGGGCTATCCGCGAAGCCCTGGGGGCGGGCTGCGACATGATTTGCGTCACCGGCGGCATGAGCGTCGACCCCGACGACAAAACCCCGGCGGCCATCCGGGAAGCTTGCGGGCAGGTGGTTATCTACGGCACGCCGGTGTTTCCGGGGGCCATGTTCATGCTGGCCTATCACCGCGACGTGCCGGTTATGGGCCTGCCGGGCTGCGTCATGTACCAGCAGGCCAGCGTTTTCGACCTGGTGCTGCCGCGCCTCCTGGCCGGGCAGCGCCTCACCCGGCGCGACTTCACCCGCCTCGGCCACGGCGGCTTCTGCGCCCAGTGCCCGCAGTGCCATTACCCCGACTGCTCCTTCGGGCGCGGCTGAGAGGCGGGCCGCCATGTCCTTCAGGCAATTTTCGGGCCCCCGCAGCCCCAAGTGCCTGAACTGCGGCCAGCGGGTCACATATGAAACCAGCACGTGCCCTCAATGCGGGTATCCCTTGCCGGACAGACGCAAAATGGGGCTCATCGCCTTCCTGATAATCATCGTGGTCGGAGCCGTTTCCAGCCTCCTGCCGCACTTGAAATAGTCTTAATGTTTTATTGTATGGTGAGCTACGGAAGACCAGGTGCACTCTCTATGCCACAAGAAACGGGAACCGCGCGGGTTCCCGTTTTTTATGTGGAGTGCGGCGGCGGGAATCAGCGTTTGCGGGCGGGGCCGCCGGGGACTTCGGGCATCCAGGGGTCGCGCTGGCAGACGGTGTTTTTGCCGGAATGCTTGGCGTCGTAGAGGGCCAGGTCGGCGCGGGCGATGAAATCGCGGGAATCTTCGCCGGGGCGGTAGATGGTGCAGCCGATGCTGGCGGTCAGCGTGCGGCCGATGCCGAAATCGTGCTCGGCCACGCGGCGGCGCAGCTTTTCCGCCACCTGCAACGATTGCGGCAAACTGGTGTTGGGGGCGATGACCGCGAATTCCTCGCCGCCGTAGCGCACGGGCGCGTCGTTTTTCCGCAGCGATTTCCGCATCAGTTCGCCTATCTGGCTCAGCACCGAGTCCCCGGCCAGGTGCCCCAGCTCGTCGTTGACGGCCTTGAAGTCGTCCAAATCCACCATCAGAAGGGCCAGGTTGGGGGCGTAGGTGCGCAGGTTGGAAATCTGGTTTTGCAGAATGTCCATGAACGCGCCGCGATTGTACAGTTTCGTCAGGGAATCGTAGAGGGCCATTTTGCGGAAGGAACTGAGGGCGCTGGTGATTTTGCGCCGCTCCAAAAGCTCTGCCCGGGCTTTGCGCAGAATGCGGACGCGCTCGGCGTACTCTTCCCGCACCGCTTGAATCATAATGATTTGGCCGGATTTCAGCACCCGGGCCGTGGCCGTCAGGGGCACTTCCTCACCGGCGGCGTTTTCCTCCACCCACAGGCCGGAGGACAGCACCGCGTCCGGCCCTTCGGAGGCCGGGCTGTCGAAAAATTCTTCAGCCTCTTCAAGAAAAAATTCGAGGAGCGGCGAATAGAGCCAGGGGCGGTCGCAGTGGGAGCCGTCGGCCTCCTGGGGGTATAGCTGGGTGTAAAAATAGGGGGCCAGGCCGCACATTTGATACGCCCTGGGGGCCCGGCGGGCCAGAATGGCCACTTCCATGGTCATCAGCACTTCGCAGCTCACCATTTCGGGAGTCGCCTCCGCAGAAATGGCGGCGGCCTCGGCGGCGGCCGGGGCAATGTCCTCCGGGCGCGGTTCCGGGGGGGGCGCGTTGTGCTTCAGGTCGGTCATGCGGGCTGTTCCAACATCATCTTCGCCAGGGCGGAGAAGGCGTATTCCACGTTAAAGCCGGTTCTGGCGCTGCTTCTCACCACCTGGACGCCGCTGTCCTGCAGCGAGGCCAGCACTTTGTCCGTTATTTCCCAACCCTCTTCGAGGTCGTTTTTGTTGATCAGCAACAGGTGGGGGGTGTCCGGCCCCAGAAGCTCCAGGGCGGTGCGGCGCAGGGTCAGGGCCACGGAGAGGGTTTCGCCGCGGGTGCCGTCGGCCACCAGGAAAAAGCCGCTCGCGCCTTTGAGGTAAGAAATGTTGACCCCGCCGTAATCGTCCTGCCCCTCTAAATCCCACAGGAGCATATTCAGGGCCTGGCCGTCCGTTTCCACGGTTTTACGGCTGATTTTGACCCCGACGGACGACAGATATTCATCGGAAAATATGGAATGCACGTACTGCTGGATCAGCGCGGTCTTGCCGACAGCCAAAGCGCCCACCAGGCATA
>JAITVE010000149.1 GCA_031285975.1 Candidatus Adiutrix sp.
TTTCGCCTGACGCGCCCACCGTTGAATTGTCCACAAAGTCACACCAAAGATTTCAGCCAGCTTTCTGGCTGTTTCCCCTTTGTTGTAGGCTGATACCGCTGCTTGCCGTATGGCTTCTGGTTGGATTTTCATGAATGCTATTATAGCTCTACGGCACTTTAT
Source organism: Candidatus Adiutrix sp. (assembly GCA_031285975.1). Lineage (GTDB taxonomy): Bacteria > Desulfobacterota > Desulfarculia > Adiutricales > Adiutricaceae > Adiutrix. The sequence goes on from JAITVE010000149.1 coordinate 163, forward strand.
TCGCAACACGCCCTAGCAATCACAAAGGGCGGTGTAGCAACGCCACAACTCGGCTGAACGGTTCAGACAAGTGGTGCCGCGCCTGCGGTGGGGAAGCCCCCCCCTCATCAGCACATCCTCATGTGTTCTCCCCCGCCGTCATTCCGGCGGAGGCAGGAATCCATTTCCAGTAGTGTATGATTTTGCCAACCACGCCGTTGCCGCGCTCTTCTTTCTCCTTTCCCCCGGTGGGGCGAAAGACAAGAATGAAGATAGGGCGGTGCCGACAAGATGCTCCACTGGAAATAGATACCGGCCTTCGCCGGTATGACGAGGAGGGAGTGACGGGGGATGCGACACGACACCAAGAGAAAGGCATGGGCCCCGGCCTTCGCTGGGGTGACGGAAGGAGAGCGGCGGTACTTCATTTTTCCAAATGCGTTCGCCCTGGCGTAAGGGTCAGCCGCCGCTGTTTTGAATAGACAGCGATTGCGTGAGCGTCAATTGGCGGGCGGCTGAAATGGCCGCCTCGCCGCGCAGGCGGGCGCGGATGATGCGGCGGTCGGCGGCTTGAAGGTGCAGCAGCACTTCATTATCATGGGCGGTGAGTTGCTGGATGGACACAGCCGCGCCGTCGGGCAGGGCCGCTTCGGGGGGCAGGGTCAGGCACAAGCGGCCGTCGCGCTCCAGCAAATCCGCCGAGTGAATGGCGGCTTCGTGAAGGGACACGAGTTTGCCGTCACCCAGATAAATCCGGTTTTGGCACAGTTCCGCTTCCAGGCTGTGGTCGTGGGTGGTGATAATCATGGACAGGCCGCGGTCGCGCCACAAATCCTCAATCAGCGTGACCAGGCCGCTGCGGCTGGCCGCGTCCACATTGGCGGTGGGTTCGTCCAGCAGCAGCACCTCGGCCTGGGCGGCCAGGGCCCGGGCCAGGCTGGCCCGCTGGGCTTCGCCGCCGGAAAGCCGCCGCGCCGGGGCTTCGGCCAGTTCCAACAATCCCACCTGTTCCAGCAGTTCGTTTGACCGCCGCCGCCGCTGGGCGGCGGGCACGCCCCGCAAGCGCATGGGGTATTCGATATTGTAGCGCAGCGAGCCCGTGAACATGACCGGGAACTGGGGCGACCACACCACTTTGGAGCGGAACTCGCCCATATCCCGGCGGCTGGCTTTCCGGCCTTCGAAAAAGATGTCGCCGCTCGTGGGTTCGTCCAGAAAAGCCATGATTTTCATCAGGGTGGTTTTGCCGCTGCCGTTGGGGCCCACCAGGCCGTAGATGCGGCCCGGCTCGATGGTCAGCGAGTCGATGGCCAGCACCTCGCGCTGGCCGAAAACCCGCCGTACATTTTTCAAAGCATACAGTTCGCCGTTCATCGCTCTATTTTACCCTGCAAAAAGCCCAGGGCCCCGTTGAGGGCAAAGCTCACCAAGAGCAGCACCACGCCGAGGGCCACCGCCAGGGTAAATTCGCCCTTGTCGTATTCCAGGGCCATGGCCGTGGTCATGGTGCGGGTGTAGCCCTTGATGTTGCCGCCCAGCATCATGCTGACCCCTACCTCGGCCACGCCCCGGCCAAAGGCCGCGCAGAGGGCGGCGATGACCGCGAAGCGGGCCTCGCGGATGACCAGCATGGCGGCCTGGCGGCGGCTGGCCCCCAGGGTAAGGGCGGTTTGGTGATAGCGCTCGTCCAGGCGGCTTAAGGCGGCGAGGATGAACATTATCATTAGCGGCAGGATGAGGAGGAACTGGCCGATGGAGATGGCCAGGGGCGAATACAGCAAATCCAGCGGCCCGAAAACGCCCCGCCGGGAAATGAAGACATAGAGGAACAGGCCCACCACCACCGTGGGCACGGACTGAAGGGTGTTGAACGCCAGGATGACCAGCCGCTTGCCCGGAAACTCGTGGTGGGCCAGCAAAAAGGCCGACGGCAGCCCCACCAGGGAGGCGGCCAGGCAGGCCCAGAAGGTGCAACTGAGGGACAGCAGCACAATGCCCCACAGTTCCCGGTCGCCGCCCCCAATCATTTTCAGGGCGGACATAAAGCTGTCGATGAAAATATCCATGCCAGGCCTAAGACGACTTCCGCCCAGAAAAACGGGCGGAAGTCGTTGTTCATCAATGCAATAAAGAAAATTACTTCACGGCGTCGGGGTAGAAAACCTGCTGGCCCTGAAGCTTGTAGTCGGCAATGACTTTCTGCCCGCGTTCGGACATCAGCCAGTCGGCGAATTTCTGGGCCGCTTCAGCCTTCACATGGGGATATTTGGCCGGGTTGACCGGGATAACGCCGTAGGGGTTGAAAAGGTCTTCATCGCCTTCCACAATGATTTCCAGGGGGGTGGGGTCGGCAATGCCGAATTTCTGGGCGATGTAGGTGCCCCGGTCGCTCAGGGTATAGGCCTTTTTTTCAGCGGCCATAATCAGGGTTTTGCCCATGCCCTGGCCGATGGAGAGATACCACGCGCCCGCCGGGGCCTCGGTGGCGACTTCCACTTCCTTGCCAGCCTGCTGCACTTTTTTCACGCTTTTTTCCATGGGCACGCCGGAAATCTTCCACAGGGCCAGTTCCTTGAAGTGGGTGCCGCTTTCATCGCCCCGGGAGATGAACTCCATTTTCTTGTCGGCAATGGTTTTCAGCGCGGCGGCCACGCTCTTCTGGCCCTTGATCCCGGCGGGGTCGGAAGGGTCGCCGAGCAGCACAAAGTCGTTGTGCATCACGGCGTAGCGTTTCGTGCCGAAGCCGTCGGCCACGAACTGGGCTTCCCGCTCGGGGTCGTGCACGAAAATAACGTCCACATTGCCGTCCACACCGTCGCGGATGGCCGCGCCCGTGCCTTTGGCCAGCACCTGCACTTCAATGCCCGTGTCTTTGGTGAATTCCGGCAGCAGCACTTCCAGCAAACCCGAGTCCTGGGTGCTGGTGGTGGTGGACATTTTAATCGTTTCCTGGGCCAGGGCAGCGGGGGCCAGCAAAAACATGGCCAGGGCAAACAGCAGTAACGCGGTCTTCTTCATGGGAACCTCCGGTAGGGCGCTTATTATGTCGACAATGCTCTATCAATTGTGACATAATGGGTACCACAGAAAGACCGCGCTTGTCAAGGCTCAGATGAACAGGGCCTCAAGGCCCGGCACGGAAAGGTCGAGGTGATACAGAGCCTCCGCTTTGGGCTCCCGGCCCGTGAGTTCCCGCACGGCCAAATGCGCCTGCAAACAGGCCAGGGCGGCGGGGGTTACGGTGGGCACACCCAGGCGTTTCTCGGCGGCTTCCGAGGGCGGCGGGCCGCCATACACTGCCGCCAGGCCGCGTTCGCCCGGCCTGGTAATCATGGCGAACCCTTCCTCCCCGGCGATGGAGCCGTGAACAAAGGGCAGGCCCAGGCTGTGGGCCGCTTTTTCGACGGCCAGCCGGGCCGGGATGCTGTCCAGGCAGTCCACCACAATATCCGCGCCACGGAGGATTTGCGCCGCATTCACAGCTGTGGCCGCTTCCGGGCACACGGTGACCTCCACATGGGAAGCGATGGAAAAAATCTCTTCGGCGGTCACTTCGGCTTTGTTGCGCCCGAGGCGGCTTTCGCGGCAGAAAAGCTGGCGGTTGAGGTTGCTTTCCTCAAACGCGTCGCCATCGCAGAGCGTCAATGCGCCCAGGCCCACGCGGGCCAGCAGCGCGGCCACATACCCCCCCAGGCCGCCGCAGCCGATAATGGCCGCCCTGGCTTCCAAAAGGCGGGCCTGTTCCGTTGCCGTCAAAACACCCCGGTTGCGGCTGAAACGGCGCGGCCAGATGTTCTGCCGTAGCAGACAGGCCATGGCCGGGGCCGCTTTCAGGCCGAGCAGGGCGGCGGCGGCTCCAATTCCCGGTTGGTTTATACTCAGGAAAGAACCCGCTCCCAGCCCGGTTTCTTCCGTCAGATAGGGGCGCAGGGCGCACGGCATATCGGGGCCACCGGGAGTCATTCAACCGCCGCCCACCGCCGGGAAAAAGGCCACCCGGTCGTTGTCGCTCACTTGGGTATCCAACTCGGCCCAGCGACCGTTGAGCATGGTGATTTTAATGTCGGCCAGGGGCAGGCCGAGGGCTTGGGCCACGTCCAGGAGGCTTTGGGGGCCTTCCCAAGGCAGGGTCAGGCCCTGGTCGGGCCGGTAGCCGGGCACCTGGTTGCGCAGGGTGGTGCTGAGGGTGACGGTGATGCTCATCGCGGTTCCATCTTTAAAAAGGCCGGGCACTGGCGTGTGCTGGCCGAGAGCAACTCGGCGGCCTGGCGTTCAATCTCGGCATACCAGCGCAAAAGTTCCCGCGCTTCAGCCGACAAAATTTTGGTTTTGCCCCGGCCCGGCTCGCCTTCCTGGGTCAGCAGCGGCACCCCCAGCTCCTGCTCGGCGGTTTTCAGGCGGCCCCAGGCCCAGCGGTAGCTCATGCCCATAGCCTGGGCGGCTTTGTGCAGCGAGCCCAGGGACTCGGTGGCCTTCAAAAGCTCCATGCGTCCCGGCCCCAGCACCAGTTTTTGATGATCTTCCAAAAAAATTTTGGCGGCCAATTTCATAGCGCCCCCCATGCGTACATCATGGCGCCATAATACCAAACTGCGGGCGGATTGTCACTTGCCCGCTCACTGTGGTATATTCCCCCAATGTCTGCACAACGTGGAGCCGAACAATGGGCGATTTTCTGACCCTGAAATCTGTGGATGAAATTTTGAATTTGATTGGCGCGTTCGAAGCCCTGGAAGCCGAAACCGTGCCGCTGGCGGAAGGGCTGGGCTGGGCGCTGGCCGCGCCCTTTGCCGCGCCGGAGAATCTGCCCGGCTTTGACCGCTCAACCATGGACGGCTTCGCGGTGCGGGCCAAAGACGTGTTCGGGGCCGGGGAAGGCCACCCGGCGGCTCTGGAATTGATTGGGGAATGCCCCATGGGCGCAACGCCCGACTTCCGCCTGGCTCCGGGCCAGTGCGCCCGCATCTGGACGGGCGGCATGTTGCCCCAAGGGGCCGACGCGGTGGTGATGCTGGAATATTCCCGCCAGGTGGGCGACGCATTGATGGAACTCACCAACCCCGCCGCGCCCTTTGAAAACGTCATCACCGCCGCGGAAGACGCGGAACAGGGGGAAGAGTTGCTGCCAGCGGGCCGCCGCCTGCGCCCCCAGGAACTGGGCCTTCTGGCCGCCCTGGGCCGCACCGAAATTTCAGTGCGCCGCAAGCCCAGAGTGGCAATTATTTCCAGCGGCGACGAGGTGGTGCCCGCCGCCGCTACCCCGCGACCGGGGCAGGTGCGGGACATCAACTCCTCTACCCTGGCCGCCCTGGCCCAGGCCGCCGGGGCCGAGAGCCGCTCCCTGGGCCTGGCCGGGGACAGTTTGGAGCAGTTGAAAAGCATGATTCTGGAAGCCCTGGACTGGGCTGATGTGCTGCTGCTCTCCGGGGGCTCCTCCGCCGGGCAGCGGGATTTCACCATCAAGGCTTTCCGGGAACTGCCGGGCGTGGAAATCCTGGCCCACGGGGTGGCCATCAGCCCCGGCAAACCGTTGATTATGGCCAGGCTGGGGCAAAAATCCCTCTGGGGGCTGCCGGGCCACGCGGCCAGCGCCCTGGTCTGCGCCGAGG
>JAITVE010000154.1 GCA_031285975.1 Candidatus Adiutrix sp.
ACCCGCCCTTCGGCAGTCAAAAAGTTTACGACCCGCAGTATCCTGACCTGGATTTCAGTATCCACAACTATTTCCTCTCCAAGTCCGTCAACTCCCTCCGCGACGGCGGTGTGGCCGCGTTCGTGGTGTCCCGCTATTTTATGGACGCGGTCAACAATCCGGCCAGGGAATATATCGCCGAGCGGGCCAACTTCCTCGGCGCTATCAGGCTCCCCAACACCGCCTTCAAGCAGAACGCCCTCACCGAAGTCACAGCGGACATCGTTTTTCTTCAGAGAACCAACGAGCCCGAGCTTGACCCAGCTTGGCTGAAAACGGGTGTTGTTCTTGACCAGGACGGTGAAGAAATAACCGTCAACCAGTATTTTATCCAAAACCCAGGCCAGATGATCGGCCGCATGGTCAAGAGCGAAAATATGTTCCGGGGCTCGGCCGACCTCCTGCCTCCTGAGAATTTTGCCGGATTCTCCGTTGAAATAGCCCGCCGCCTCTCAGCCCTGCCGGAAAATATCTACACGCCCGGAAGCGAAGAGGCCATCCGGCTTGCGCCGGAGAAGGCCGACCCGAATCTCGAACTCTGCGGCACGCTGAAAATCGGGGCCTATTTTCTGACCAGCCAGGGCCAACTGGCCCGGCGCGTCATTGATATGTACGACCTTCCACCAGACGACCTTTTCGAGCCCAAAAACAACCGGGCCGGGGAGCGCGTCGCGGGCATGATCCGCATCCGGGACAGCCTGACCTCGCTCATGGCTATGGAACAGCGGGACGATTTCCAGGAATCCGAACTGGCCAAGTTCCGCAACGCCCTGAACCGGCAATACGACGGCTTCATTCAAAAGTACGGTTTTATCAACTCTCCCGGCAACCGCCAGGCCATGCGCGACGACCCGGAATGGCCGCTCTTGTCATCCCTGGAACGGGAATACGACCCCGGCCTTTCCCAGGACGCCGCCGCCAAGACCGGTCAGGAGCCGCGCCCGCCCTTCGCGGCCAAGGCTGACATTTTCCGGCAGCGGGTTCTGGGGCCTCGAACCAAGATAACCAGGGTCGATACCCCCAAAGAGGCTTTGATTGTTTCGATGAACGAGTTCGGGCGGCCCGACCTGGAATTCATGGAAAACCTCTGCGGCCATTCCTCCGATGACATCATCGGCGAACTGGCTGGCCTGATCTACCATAACCCTGAAAATTTGCAATGGGAACTGGCCGACCACTACCTGACCGGCAACGTCAAAGCCAAACTGGCCCAGGCCGAAGCGGCGGCTCAAAAAGATTTGCGCTTCAAGGCCAATGTGGAAGCCCTCAAGCTGGTGCAGCCGCCCGACTTGGAGCCAGTTGATATTTCCGTGCAACTCGGTTCAACATGGGTGCCGCCGGAGGTGGTGGCTGATTTCGGGCGGCATTTATTGGGGGCCGACGCAATCAGGGGCGTGGGCTATCATCCGGCTTTGGCCGCCTGGGCGCTGGATTTCAATATTTTCCATATCGACCGCACCGCCGCCGAAAACACCTGGGGCACCAGCCGGTATCCGGCACATAAACTTATCGACGCCATTCTGAACAATACTCTTATCCAGGTCCGGGATGAAGTCGGGCGCGATCCGCAGACCAACCGTTCTATATATAAGGTGAACGAGGAAGAGACCGCCGCCGCCAACCAGAAGGCCGATGAAATCCGCCAGGCCTTCATTGATTGGGTCTGGCTGGATCAGGCGCGCCGGGAACACCTGGCCCGCCTCTATAATGACCGCTTCAACACCAACGTGCCGCGCAAGTATGACGGTTCCCATCTGACCCTGCCCGGCAGCTCCCTCAATATCACTCTCCGGCCCCACCAGAAGGACGCAATCTGGCGGGGCATACAGGACGGCGGGGCGGTTTGGGATCACGTCGTTGGGGCCGGCAAGTCACTGGTGGCCGTGGGCACTGTCATGGAGTCCCGCCGCATGGGCTTGATGAAAAAGCCCATGATCGTGGTTCCCAATCACTTATTGGCCCAATGGCGGGACGCTTTTTATTCGCTCTATCCGCAAGCCAATATACTCGTGGCCGACAAGGCCGACTTCACGCGGGAAAACCGGGAAAAGCTTTTTGCCAAAATCGCCACCGGGGATTGGGACGCCGTGATTGTGGCCCACAGTTCCTTCAAGAAAATCGGCCTGCCGGAGCATACCCTCCAAATAGTGCTCAACGAGCAGATAAACGACCTGATCCGGGCCGTTGCGGAGGAAAAGAAGGGCCAGGGGCGGCAGTTCATGGTCAAGGAACTGGAAAAGGCGAGGGACCGGCTGGAAGCCATGATGGACAGGCGCGCCGATACCGGCAAAAAGGACAAGGCCCTGACGTTCGCCGATCTGGGCTGCGACGCTTTGGTGATCGACGAAAGTCAGAGCTTCAAAAATCTCTACATCAACACCCGCCTCCGCAACGTGGCCGGTTTGGGCAGCCTCTCCGGGTCGGCTATGGCTTTCGACTTGTTCGTCAAGGCCCGTTACCTGCAGCAGAAGCATAATGGGCGGGGTTTGTATTTCGCCACCGGCACGCCGATCTCGAACACCATCGCCGAGATGTATACCATACAAAGGTATATGAGTTACGACGTCCTGAAGGAAAAGGGGCTGGTCAGTTTCGACGCCTGGGCTTCCACCTTCGGCCAGGTGGTTACGGGCTGGGAACTGGACGCAACAGGCGTAGGCTATAAAATTAACAGCCGGTTTTCAAAATTCCAGAATATGCCGGAACTCGTCAATATGTACCGCACCTTTGCCGACGTGATCACCAACCGGGACCTGGCGGAGCAAAATCAGGGCAAATCGTTCACGCCAAAAGTCAAGGACGGCCGCCCCTTCAACCTGGTTCTGGACCGTTCCGCGCAGCAGGCCGAGTACATGGGGGTGCAGCGGCAAATGCTTGATGCTGACAACAAGCCTGTTTTTCATCCCGACGGCCGCCCGGTGATGGAGTGGCCCAAGGGCTCCATCATCGAAAGAATGGAGCATTTGCCCAAAGACCCGCGCATCGATAATCCGCTGAAAATCACCAACGACGCCCGCAAGGCCGGTTTGGATTTCCGGCTGATTAGCCCTGCCGCGCCCGATTATGCGGAGAGCAAGGTCAACGTGGCCGCCGGCAACATCTTCAAAACATGGCAAGCCTGGGCCTCCGACAAGGGCACCCAGCTTGTATTCTGCGATCTCTCCACGCCCAAAATGGGCAAAGCTGCGTCCGTTCCCATAACCCGTCTGGCGGCGCGGGATGTTGATCCGGTTGAGGAACAGCGGGAGGAAGAATCTTCCCTGTCAATGGACGAAATCCTGGCCGGGGCCTCGAAGTTCAGCGTCTATGACGACTTGAAGGCCAAGCTTATAGCCAAGGGCATTCCTGAGACTGAAATCCGCTATATCCACGAAGCCAATACCGACGCCCAAAAGGCCAAGCTGTTCGAGGAAGTCAATCAGGGCCGGGTGCGGGTGCTGATGGGCTCCACCGCCAAGATGGGGGCCGGCACCAATGTTCAGCGGCGGCTGGTGGCGCTCCATCATCTCGATTGCCCGTGGCGCCCAAGTGACCTCAGTCAGCGCGAAGGTCGGATCATTAGGCAGGGCAACATGTTCCACGAACGCGACCCGGAAGGCTTCGCGGTGGAGATAGTGAGATATGCCACAAAACAAACCTATGACGCCAGGCAGTGGCAATGCGTCGAAGGCAAAGCCGTTGGCATTGAACAGTTCCGCAAGGGTGACAATTTGGCCAGGGTTATTGAGGACGTGGCCGGGGAGGCCGCCAACGCCGCCGAGATGAAAGCCGCCGCCACCGGCAATGAACTTATTTTCATGCAAGTGAAGCTCGCTTCTGAATTGAAGAAGATGGAAGGCATCTTGGCCGCCTTCCAGCGCGGCCAGCACCAGTTGGAGCGCCGCATCGCCACGCTGGAACAGTTCCCGGAACAGGCGGCCAAAGATATCGAACGATGGAAAAAGGAAATCGAACTCCGCGATAAGAATACCACCAGGGATTCATACTTCGCGGCGGGCGGCAAGATTTACGGGGAGAAAAACAGGAAGGAACTGCTCTTTGAAATGGCCCGAGCCATGAAAGCGGCGGTGGCCAGGCCGGATCAGCCGCAGAAGGCCGGCAAGTACCGGGGCTTCGGCATCCATGTGGAGTCGATATCCGGCAAGGGCTGCCAGTTCGTGCTGGAAGGCCAGGCCGGATTTTATACCCCCATGAGCCTGACCTATCAGGCCCATAGCGACTTCAACATCCAGGGCTTCATGCAAAGGTTGGA
>JAITVE010000161.1 GCA_031285975.1 Candidatus Adiutrix sp.
CGGGATAACCTGGCCGCGCAGGTTGATAACGCCCTTGAGGAACATGGGGGTTTGCGGCACGGGCGTGACCGGGAGCATCCCGATGATTTCCCGCACCTTCAGGATGCCGATGCCGTACCCTTCCTCGGCCAGCTGAAACGTCAGATACTTGCCCTCGTTTTCACTCTGGAAGGGGTCGATCTGAACGGTATTTTTCACTTCCGCCATGGCGGCGGTGGAGGCGGTGTCAGTCATAATTTTTCTCCAGCCTGAGGTAGTGACAAATCAAGTGAGGGCGCACCTCTCAACGTTCATATTATATATGAAAAGACCCTTTATTTCAAGCTGAGGCTTACACGTTTCTCAGCCATCAGTCCGGCGGCGGCTTTTTCCGCCTGGGCCGCGTTGTCGTCGCCTTTTCAAGCCAGGATGGCCGAAAGGCCTATCCTGGCTTGAAAAGACTCCTCCGCCTTGCCAGACGAAAAAATTCGCTCGCCAAGCAGGTCATACAGCCTGGAAAATAAGCGGTTTTAAAGGCTGAAGAGTATTTCTATGGTTGCCGCCGAAAGCATTATAAGGTACAAAAGAGCATTCACTGATTTTAGAAGGAGCCGCCATGTCCAAAGACTACGATCCCCCCATGCACACAGCCGAGCATGTGCTGAACCAGACCATGATTCGCCTTGTCGGCAGCGGGCGCAGTTTCAGCGCCCATTTAAACAAGGGCAAATCAAAGTGCGATTACCGCTTTCCCCGCGATTTGACCGAGGGCGAAGCCCAGAAATTGGAAGCCGAAGTCAACGCGGTGCTGGCGCAAAACCTGCCGGTGCGCGAGGAATTCGTCACCCTGGCCGAAGCCGCCGGGGTGGTGAGCCTGGCCAAGCTGCCGCCGGAAGTTCAGGCCGACCCGGAGGGCCGCGTGCGCCTGGTGAAAATCGGGGAGTATGACCTGTGCCCCTGCATCGGGGCCCACGTGGAGCACACCGGGCTGGCCGCGCCCTTCCGGCTCGTCTCCCACTCCTTTATTGAGCCGGACGTTTTGCGGCTGCGCTTCAAAGTTGGCTGAAAACAGTTCCGCCCTTATGTCAAACGGCCATCAAATCCATGATTTGATGGCCGTTTGATGCTACACGAGGCGGGCAATGTGGCGCATTCGGTCGCCGGGGAGCAGGGCCACGGGGGGGATGTCGATCATGGTGTAACAGCCGGGGGCCAGGCGGGCGGCGGCGCGGGCGGCGGCCACCATGACCTGGGCGGTGAGGGCCGGGTTGTCGATGCGCATGTCAAAACTCAACCGCTGGTTGGAGGCCCGGCCGGAAGCCCCCAGCCGCTCCAGCAGCACGCCGTGGGAGTTGTCGGCCGCGGCGGCCAATTCTTCGGGGCTGTCCACAAAGCGCACTTCCAGGGGGTCGTGGCTGAAATAGGCGTCGGCCCCGAGGGCGGCGCGGATGGCCTCCTGCCCGGCCCCAGCCTGCGGCAAAATGTAGACCAGGCGGGCGTGGCGGCCGCCGCCCAGGGGGATGGTGATGGAGACCGCGTCCGCCACCCCGGCGATGGCCCGGGCGGCCACGGAATGGCCCATGGAGCGGCCCCGGCCAAAGTTGGTGAAAGTGGCCCCCACGGGGGTCATGGCCTCGAACAGGGCTCGCAAGACGGAATCGCTGCCCGGGTCCCACCCGGCGGCCACCACCGCCGAGCGCCCGGCCCGCACGGCTTCCGCCCCCAAATCGTCCACCACGCGGGGGATTTCGCTATGAATATCAAAGCTGTCCACCGTGTGGAGACCGGCGGCCAGATAGCGGCGGGCTTCCTCCGGGGCCAGGCGGGAGGGGCCGCAGATAATGGCCACCTGCGGCTTTCCTTTGGCCTGAACTAAAGCTTCCAGGCTGCCGAACTCCGGGAGGCCGCGCAGTTCGGCGGTTTTTGTGCCCAGGGAGGCCGGGCCGCGCACCACGCCCAGGCATTCCATATCCGGGGCATTTTCAAGGGAGTGAATAACGTTTGCGCCAATGTTGCCCAAGCCGTGGACGAGTGCGGTAATCGCGGCCATAAAAATTCCTCAGTCGGTTAAGGTTGATAGATAGTGGTTGCGGTAGCCCAGGGCCTCCAGAAGGGCCTGGGCTTTTTCGGCCTCGGGGCGGGTGAGGTAGCGCCCGGCCCGCACGGGGAAGCGTCCGGCCTCCGTGCGGTAATAATAGGCCACGAGGCCCTGGGCCTGGAGTTTTTCCACCCGTCGCCGGGCCTCGGCTTCATCAAAGGCCAGGGCCACCTGCACGGCGTAGCGGCCCTGGGGGGCCTCGGGTTCGGCGGCGGGGGGGGTTGCAGCCGCCGGGCGTTCTGCCGTGGCCGGGGGCGGCGGGCTGACTGGCGACGAGGCTTGGCTCCGCCCGGCGGCGGGCGCACTCGCGGGTTCAGCCGTTGCGGCGGGCTCGGGGGCCTCTTCGCTGAAATAGCCGAGGGACGGCGGGTCGTTCGCTTCCTGGAAGTGGGCATCCTGAAAACCCGCCGCCGGGAGACCGACTTCGGGGTGGCGGCCCGCGCCAGCGACTTCTTCCTGATAGAGCCGCCGCACTTCCTCCCAATCCACTTCCTCGTCGGAACCGGGGGCGGTATCCCGCACCACCACCAGGGGTTCTTCCGCCAACTGCCAGCCGATTTTCTGTTCCAGCCAGAGAATGCCCTCGTGAATCGGGCCGGACTCGCCCAAGTGCCCGCGCCCCACCACCACGCCCAGAATAAACACCCAGGTCAGCACAAAAAGCAGCAACAGGGCCTGGATAACGGTGTGAAGCGGGGTGGGCGCGACCCGCTGAAAGGGGCCCAGCTCGGGCTCGGCCTCAGGCGGGGCCCCGGAGGGCGGGAGCGGCGGCGACAGCGACAGCCGGGGGGCTTCCGCGGGGGCGACCGGGGGCGGCTGAACCAGCGGCCCGGCGGCCTCCGGGGGCGGAACTTCCCGCAGGATAGCGTCGCCCTGAACCGGGGCCTGATCGCGCTGATTCAGGCCGCTGCCGTCACGGTGAGGCGGGAGGCTCCGCTGTCTGGTGAAAATATCGGCCATAGTACCGCCACGGCAAAGATATACATTCCGGCCTGCGCCGGAACGACGAGCGGCGGGCGGGCCGCCGCTCATTAACATTACATGGAATCGGGCGATTCAACGCCCAGCACATCCAGGCCCAGGCGCACCACCAGGCGGATGGCCCGGATGAGGCTCCGGCGGGCCGTTGCCAGGCTGAGGTCGTCGCAGGCAATGCGGTGACGGCCGTAATAATGGTGGAACAGGCGGGCCAGGGTGGTCAGGTAGGCGGTGAGGTGGTGGGGCTCCCGCCGCTGGGCCGCCGACTGAATAAGTTCCGGGAAGGCGGTGAGGTGCTTTATCAGGGCCGTCTCTTCCGGCTGAACGAGAAGCGAAAGGTCAGCCGGGGCCTCAGCCGCGCCGCCCTCCCCTTCGGCCCGCAAAATGCTTTCAATGCGGGCCCCGACGTATTGCACGTAATAGACGGGATTGTCCTTGGTCTTGGCTTTGGCCAGGTCAAGGTCAAATTCCAGGGCGGAATCCGGGCTGCGGGTGAGGAACATGAAGCGGGCCGCGTCGGCCCCCACTTCGTCCAGCACTTCCTTGAGGGTGACGAACTCCCCGGCGCGGGTGCTCATGGCCACGGGCTGGCCGTCGCGCACCAGGCTGACCAACTGCACCAGCACCACGCCCAAGTCGTCGCGGCTGCGGCCCAGGGCCTCCACCGCCGCTTTCATGCGGGGCACATAGCCGTGGTGATCCGCGCCCCAGATGTCGATCACCTGGTCAAAGCCCCGGTCATACTTATTCCAGTGGTAAGCGATATCGGCGGCGAAATAGGTTTTGTCGCCGTTATTTTTAATGAGCACCCGGTTTTTGTCGTCCCCTAAATCTTCGGAGCGGAACCAAAGGGCCCCGGCCTCGTCGTAGAGGTGCCCCTTGTTGCGCATATACTCCAGGGCTTTTTCCACCATGCCGTTAGTGTACAATGATTTTTCTGAGAACCAGACTTCGTGCTCCACCCGGAACTTGGCCAGGTCAGCCTTGATGCCCTCGGTGATCTTGCGCTGGGCGAAGTCGGTGAGGTCGTCGAACCAGTGCTCTTCCGGGCCGGAACTCTGACGGAAGGCCGCCAGTTCGTCCCGGATAAGGCCCCAGGTTTTGTCCTTCTCCTCGTCGCTCATAGCGGCGATAACATCGGCGGCGGGCAGGGCGGGACGGGCCGCGCTCTGGGCAACCGCTTTTTTGGCCAGTTCAAGCACTTCCGGGTGCTGGCGGCTGAATTCTGCGGCCAGGTCGCGGATATAACTTCCCGCGTAAAAGCCGCCGGGAAAGGGGTCGCCGCCGCCCGCCAATTCCTTGAGGCGCAGGAAGACGGATTCCCCTAAAATGCGCATCTGCCGCCCGGCGTCGTTGACATAATATTCCGGCGACACGTCATACCCGGCGCGGGCCATCACCCGGCAGAGAGCATCGCCAATGGCCGCGCCCCGCCCGTGCCCCACGTGGAGGGGCCCCGTGGGGTTGGCCGAAACATATTCCACCATGACCTTGCGGCCCTTGGCCTGGCCGCGCCCGAAACTGTCCCCCGCCGCCAGAAGTTCGGCCAAAGCCTGGGCCCACCACTTGACGCTCAGGGTGAAATTGATAAAGCCGGGCCCGGCTTTTTCCATTTTTTCAATATAGGCTTCGCTGTTGTCGATTTCGGCCATGATCAGGTCAGCCAAATCAGCCGGTTTTTTCCTGAAAACTTTAGAGGTCACCAGGGCCGCGTTGGCGGCCAGGTGGCCGTGGTCGGGGTCGCGGGGCTCTTCCACCACCCAGCGGCCCGGGGCCAGGGCCTCGGTTTCAGCCAGCCCTTCTTTGGCGGCCAGGCTGTCCAGGGCCCGGCGAATTTTATTTTCAAGCATTTTCTTCATAATCATAGCCTTCAATATAACGTGGATTCAGTGTGCCCAAAAGAGTCACAATTTCGTAGGGCGTGGCCCCCGACCAGGCGCAGAGGTCGCGCACATGGATGGTCTGGGTGCCGTGCCGCCCCAAAAGCACGGCGTTATCGCCCACGGCGACGTCCGGGATGTCGGTGACGTCGTAGGTGGAAGCGTTCATGGACACCAGGCCCACCTGCGGGGCGCGGCAGCCGCGAATCAGGGCCCAGCCCCGGTTGGAGCGGGAGCGCATCATGCCTTTGGCGTAGCCCAGGGGCGCCACCGCCAGCCGCGTGGGCCGCCGCACCTGGAAGGTGTGCCCATAGCCCACCGAATCCCCCGGCGCCAGGTCGTGCAGGGAAACCACCCGGCTGACCACGGTCATGGCCGGGCGCAAATCGGGCCGCACCGGGCCTATTTCCAAATCAGGCAACAGGCCGTAGAGCATCAGCCCGACGCGCACAATGCGGGCCTGGTTGCCGTTGTGCCAAACCAGCCCGCCGCTGTTGAGGGCCGTGTTCAGCGAACGCCCCACCCCCATGGCCGCCGCTTTGCAGCACAGTTCGTCAAAGGCGTTGATCTGGGCGTGGGCGGCCGGGTCACCGGCGGTGGCCAAATGGGTGGCCAGGCCCAGGATATCGAGGTTCGGCCAGGCTTTCACCTCGCGGAAAAACTCTTCGGCATGGGCGGGCGCAAGGCCCCGGCGGCCCAGGCCGGTGTCGATTTTCAAGTGGATTTTAGCCTTGAGGCCCAATTCCCCGGCCTTGTCCGACAGCATCCGCGCCTGTTCCGGCCCGGCGGTGAAAAAAGAGAGGTCGTGCCGCAAACCGGCTTCCGCCATCTCGGGGAACATTTCCCCCATCACGTGAATGGGCAGCATGAGCCCGTGCTCCCGCAGGGTGAGCCCTTCCCCAACCTCCATGACCCCCAGGGAATCGGCCCCGGCCTGAAGCAGGTTGGCCGCGCTGCTGACCAGGCCGTGCCCGTAGGCGTCGGCCTTGACCATGGCCATAATCTGCCGGTCGCCCGCCAGCCGCTTGACTTCCCGGAAGTTGTGGCGCATGGCGGTCATATTGATGAAGACTTTATTGGTCGAAGGGAAATCGGGAACCATCGGCTCGCTCCTTTAGAGTATTTTGCAGGCCATACAGCTTATTCAGTGCAAAATACGCAAACATTCAGGCGCTTTTCACTTCACGCAGACTTCATTGGGCAAAGCGCTCAGGGCAGTGGTTCGCCCTCCAAAAACAGCAGGGCCTCTTCAGCGGTCAAATTGTCCTCAGCGCTCAGGGGGTGCACCCGGCCGTCGGTCAGGCCGTAAGCTTCGGTGACGCTCACCCGGTGGGCGCCGCACCAGTCGTAAAAATCGGCCAGGGTGAAAAGGTGGATGTTGGGGGTGTCGTGCCAGCCGTAGGGGAGGCCCCGCGTCATGGGCATCCGGCCCCGCATGGCCAAATCGAAGCGCACCCGCCAGTGGCCGAAATTGGGGAAGGAGACAATACCCCGGCGGCCGATGCGCAACATTTCCGTCAGCACCGCCATGGGGGCCTTCAAGGTCTGGAGGGTGCTTTCCAGGATAACATAGTCAAAGCTCTGGTCGGCGAAATCCACCAGGCCGCAGTCCAGGTCGAGGTTCAGCACGGGCACGCCCCGGTCAATGCTTTTCAGCACGGCCATGGGGTCAAGCTCCACCCCCTGCCCCCGGATGTCCAGGGTGCGGATGAGGGTGGCCAGAAGTTCGCCGTCGCCGCAGCCCAAGTCCAAGACGGACACCTCGCGGGGCATGACTTCCAGAATCACCTGGTCCTGCCAGCGGCCGTTGAGGTTGGGGGTGGCCTCGTGGCTGCTCATCAGCTCCAGCACCCTGGCCACCAGCGCGGGGTCGATATTTAAAGTGTCAACGCTCATAAGGTTTCGCTCAATTGCTCAGGAAGCTGTGGATGAGGCGGCTGACGGTTTCCGTCTCCACCAGGAAGGCGTCGTGGCCGTAACGCGAGGGAATATCGACATAGGTGGCGGGACGGCCCGCCCGGCAGAGGGCCGAGACCAACTCGCGGCACAGTTCCGGGGGAAAGAGCCAGTCTGAAGAAAAAGAGACGGCCAGGGTGCGGGCCTGGATGCGGGCCGCCGCCTTCACCAGATCGCCCTCGCCCCAGACGGCGGCGTCGTAATAATCCATGGCGCGGGTGATATACAGGTAGCTGTTCGCGTCGTACCGCCGGACGAAGCTCTCGCCCTGGTGCTTGAGATAGCTTTCCACCTCGAATTCCACCCCGGTGAGGGTGAATTCCGGCCCGCTCTTGTCCTGGAAGCGGCGGCCGAATTTCAGGCCCATGCTGTCTTCGGACAAATAGGTGATGTGGGCCAGCATCCGCGCGGCGGCCAGGCCCATGAGGGGCGGCTCCCCGCCGTAATAGTCCCCGCCGTTGAAATAGGGGTCGTTGATGATGGAATGCCGGGCCACGGAGTTGAAGCCCAGCCCCTGAGCCGTGATGCGCCGCCCGGCGGAGAGCACAATGAGCCGCCGCACCCTGTCCGGCCAGCCGAGGGCCATTTCCAGGGCCTGCTGCCCGCCCACCGAGCCGCCGATGGCCGCGTAGAGCGCATCGATCCCCAAACGATCCAAAAGCATCATGTGCAGCCGGGCCCAGTCCCCCACCGTGACCACGGGGAACGACAGGCCGTAGGGCCGCCCGGTGGCCGGGTTGACGGACATGGGGCCGGTGGAGCCGTAACAGCTGCCCACCACATTGGCGCAGATAACGAAAAAGCGGCGGGTATCAATGGGTTTGCCGGGGCCGATAACATCGTCCCACCAGCCGGGCTTGTCGCGGCGGTAATCCCTGAGCGGCCCCCCGGGCCCCGCGTCCCACCCGGCCGCGTGGGCGTCGCCGGTCAGGGCGTGGCAGATGAAGACGGCGTTATCCCGCCGGGACGACAGCTCGCCATAGGTCTCATATTCAATCTCCACCGGCCCCAGGGAGCCCCCGGCTTCCAGCCGCAGGGGTTCGCTTCCGTCAAAGAAAACCTCTTTGCGGGCAACGACATGCCCCACCGACTGGGGATGATCCGGCCCATGCACCGGCTTATGAGAAGGCCCGTCAACACTCATTATCAGTTACCCTCATCCCGAAGCCCCCAAGCGGCCCGGTACTATAATATCCGAGTATTATAGAACGATTCCGCACTTTTGTCCACTTACCATAAATATGATAACGCCACAAATAATCAGAAATTCCTCCATAACCTCTCCATATGGCCGTGATACTGTTTCTTTCAGGGTACGATTTACGAAAGGATGGGAAGCCATGGGAATGAAAATTTTGCTGGTCAATGTTCCGCATTTGTCGATAGGCAGCCGGTTGCCGAAAGAGCATCTTCCGCCTTTGGGGCTGCTGGCCATCGGCGGGCCGCTGATTGACGTCGGGCATGATGTGGAATTGTATGACGCGGATTATTACAATTACGCCACGCAACAGGTCGCCGACGAGGTTCTCAAAAGGAAACCGGACGCGGTTATGATGGGCCATTCCGGCTCCACCTCCGCGCAGCCCGTGATCAATGAAATCACGAGAATGATCCGGGCAAAAAACGCCCGCATGAAAATAATCATCGGCGGGGTTTTTCCCACCTTCCACTGGCGGGAAGTATTGGCAAATAATCCGCAGATTGATTATATCGTGTGCGGCGAAGGCGAAGCCACAGTGCCGAAGCTGGTTCACGCCCTTGAGCATGGCCTCCCGCCGGAGACTATAGCTGGCCTGGCCTTCAGAACGCAGGGCGTTCCCTCAAAAACTCCCCCGGCTGACCCCATCAAAAATTTAGACGATTTCCGTGTGGGCTGGGAATTGATGAACGCTTACAACTATACCTATTGGGGCAAGCACAAGGCGGTGGTGATTCAATTCTCGCGGGGCTGCAACCACCGCTGCATCTATTGCGGCCAAAACCTGTTTTGGCGGGAATGGCGGCGCCGCAGTCCCCAATCGCTGGCCGATGAGATTGAAATGCTCCATACAAAATACGGCGTGAAAGTTTTCGATTTCGCGGACGAAAACCCGGCCGCAGACCGGGAAGCCTGGAAAGAACTGCTGGAAGCCATTATAGCGAAAAATATGGATATCATTCTGGTTGGCTCCATCCGGGCGGATCATATCGTCAGGGACGCGGACATCCTTCACCTATATAAAAAAGCCGGTTTCGACCGCTTCCTGCTGGGCATTGAGAACTATGACGAGGAGGTGCTGAAAAACCTCAAAAAGGGCAGCAGCATATCCAAAGACCGCCAGGCGATTCAGTTGCTGCGGAAACACGACATCATTTCCATGGCCACTTATGTGGTGGGCTTCGGCGATGAAAAAATCATTGATTTTTACCACAGCCTGAAGCACCTGCTGTCTTATGACCCGGATCAGATTCAGCTGATGTATGCCACCCCTCACCAATGGGCCCCCTACTTTGAAGACGTGAAAGAGCGGGAAGTCGTTATAAGCGACCAGCGCAAATGGGATTTTAAGCACCAGGTGCTGGCCATGAAATACCTCAAGCCCTGGCAGACCATTGTTTGCGTGAAACTGATTGAGGCTGTTTTGCAAACAAGGCCCAAAACCCTCAAAAGGCTTTTTTTCCACCAGGACGCCCGGTTCAGGAAAGCGATGTTCTGGTACACAAATATCGGAAAACGGGTCTGGGTGTGGGAGCTTTTTGAATTTTTCTTCCTCGCCGGAACCGTGAAGGGGAAAATGCTCTTGAAGGATTTTTGGGCATAAGGGCAATGCGAAGAAGAACGCGGTCAAGGGTTTGAATAAACTGAGATTGCGCGGTAGCGCAAAGATTGGGCGGAGCCCCATACTAGAGCGCTTTTCTATTTCAAGGTCATATGCGAAAAATGAAAAGCGCCCGGATGTTTGCGTATTTTGCGATTTACTAAAGGCAGGTAAATTGCAAAATGCTCTAATCCAGAATCTTCAGCCCGCGCAGCGCCCAAAATTATGGCACCGAATCTGCATAGTAAACCCTGTAACCAGACCTTGCTGTCGGTTTTTCTTTGATTCGAGGTGGGAGGATTTTTACTATGCCAGCCGCTAAAGTGATGATAATAGATGCCTCCGGGGACTGCGCATTGAGCGCGGCGCGGGTTTTGATGCCGGAAGGGTTCGGCATTCTGGCCGCTGACAGCCGGGAAAAAGCTGACCGGATGCTGGCCGCCGAGCGGCCCGAGGTCATTGTGGCCGACGTCTCGGCGGAAAAAAATCCCCTGCACTGGGTGGAAGAAGCGCATAGGC
>JAITVE010000224.1 GCA_031285975.1 Candidatus Adiutrix sp.
TTCCAGTGGCGTATGGTTTTGCCGGCCAAGCCGCTGCCTCGCTCTTTTTCTTCCTCCCCTCCCCGGTGGAGAGAAGGCAAGCAGGAGATAGGGCGGTGCCTTATAGTTGCTCTACTGGAAATGGATTCCGGCCTCCGCCGGAATGACGGGGCGGGGGTGAGGGCGGGGGCAATAATCAGCATGGTCGGCGGCACGAAGCGAAAGGCATGGGCTCCGGCCTTATAATTGAGCGCCAACATATACTTGTTAGCACCTACAAAAAAGCCGGACGAAAATTATATTTTCGTCCGGCAATCATTTATGGCTATATCAGGCTGGCTGGCTCAGAGTGCGCCGACGGCTTTGTCCTGGGGGGGCGCCATTTCAGGGGCCTTGCTGGCCTCGGGCGCGTCTGAAGTTTCGGCGGCTCTGGAGGCTTTGGCCGACGTATTCCGGGCCTGGCGTTCCTGGGCGCGGGCCTGTTCGGCTTTGGCGCTTTCGCTTTCCGGCAGGGCCTGAACGGTTTTGGACTGCTGGGCGCCGATGCGCTTCTGGGATCCAGGCTTGAGGGCATAGCGGTCAAAGTCGCTGATGTCCGGCACAAACTGCTCGGCCCGGGCGGCGGCTTCTTCCATCAACTCGGCGCATTCGGTCTGGACAATGGCGATTTCCTCGGCGGAGAGCTTGTGGCTGCTGCCCTCGTGGAGGGCCCCCTCAATGCTCAGTTCGCCGTAATTGATGTGCCCGTAGACCTTGGCGGTGCTGTGCAGCTGAACCTGTTTGGAGGCCTGGATATTGCCGTAGACCGTGCCGCTCAGGATAATATTCTCCACCAGAATGTCGCCGGTGATGATAGCCGTCGCCTCCACCACCAAAAGGCCGGTGGAGATGATTTCACCGTTCACCCGGCCATCTATGCGAACCGAGCCGGTAAAGCACAGCCGCCCCTCCAGCGTAACGTCCGAGGAAAAGTATGAGTACCCGGGATTCTTCTTCTTTTTGTTAAACATTGACCGGCCCCATTTCAGTGAAATTCTACCATTAACGGTGGTGTTGTCTAAGAACTATTACCACAAATAGCCCCTTTGCGCAAGGGCCGGTTTTTTTGTGGTGGGGACGGGGTTTTTTTATCGCGCAGCCCGGGCGGCGGCTTTTTTCGCCAGACGAAAAAAATCACTCGCCCTTAATTATTGCGCGGGGGGCTCGATGACAATGGTATCGCCGGGGCGGATGGGGCCCTCTTTGACGACGCGGCCGAAAATGCCCTGGGTGGGCATGATGCAGGAGCCGGTGGTCTGCTTGATGGCGCAGCCGTGGTGGCAGGTTTTGCCGATTTGGGACAGCTCCAGCACGGCCTCGGGCCCGATGCGGAACACGGCGCCGAGGGGCAGGGTGTGCAGTTCCAGCCCGCTGGTGGTGATGTTTTCGGCAAAGTCGCCGGGCCGCAGCTCCGGCAGGCCCTGGGCCTTCATGATATCGATGCTCTCCTGGGCCAGGAGGCTCACCTGCCGCTTGGGGTCAAACCCGGCGTGGGCGTCGTTCTCCACCCCCTGATCCAAAAGCACCCGGATTTCCGGCACATTGTCCTTTTTCACGCCCTTGTGCGCACTGACGGAGACGGCCACGACTTTCATATTCTGTTCCTTTTTGTTTCCCAACGTTTCGCGCACCTTATTCCAAAAACAGCGACGCGTTCAACAACGGCCATAGTAACATCATGTGGTTGGCCTGTCCAGACTCGTGCTCACGGAAGATGGTTTCCGCCGCGCCAGGCTTCAGCCAGCCCCGCTTGGCCAGGGGGCCGTCCCGCAGCAGTTCCAACGTCGGCCCCGCCACTTGGGATTCCTTAAACCATTGGTGGATAGGGGCGTTGAACCCGGTCTTGACATGATTGAGCCGCAAACTCTCAGGCAGCACGCCGCCGAGACCGCGCCGCATCAAAGCCTTGGTGAGGCCATTATCATACTTCACCCAGCCCGGCAGGCCCAGGGCCAGGCGAAAAAGGCGCGGGCTCAGAAAGGGCGACACGCCCGTCAGGCCGAGGGCCTGGTTGGCCATGAAGAGGCCCCAGAGGGTGGGCGGCGTGGTCTCGTAAATCAACTCTTGATAGAGTTTGTTGGAAAGATAGCCGGGGAAGGGCCGGGGCATGGGCGGCTGCGGGGGGCCGTAAACTTCCAGGCGGTCGGGGTTGAAAAACCGCCAGTTGGCCCGGTAGACCTCCGGGTCAACGCGCATCTCGCCAGTGGAGAAATCAATGTTCCGCGCCCAGAATTTTTCCAGCACGCCCCAATTTTTCTTGAAGACCGGGTGGTCATGGAGGCGGCTCCAGGCTTCGACTTCCCGCTCCAAACGGGTCTGTTCCCCGGCCTGTTTGAGGTCGGCGAAGAAATAGAAGAAGTGGACGAACTCCCCGGCCAAACTCTCGTCGCCGCCAATGCCGGTAAAAATCTCTGTGAAACCGGAGAGTTGCCGGGCCATGAGGTAATAGGCCAGCCAGGTGACGGTGACCACCGGGCTGCCGGTGAGGCTGATGAGGGCGCGGGTGTCTTCGATGAGGTCGGGCCGCTCCAGAAGCAGGTGCGTCCAGCGCCAGTTGCGGCCACGGGTGAGCTCGGCCACCCCGGCGGTCTCGTCGTACTCCTCCACGCCCACCCCGCGATAGCCCACGGAAAACACGTCGATATCCCCCAGATGCTCGGAGGCCAGGGAGGCTACGGTGCTGCTGTCCAGGCCGGAGGAGACGGTGAAAGCGGGCCGCGCCGCGCCCAAAGCCCGCAGACGGACGTTTTCCCGCAGAATGTCCATAAACCGCCCGGTGGCCTCCTGCGGGCCGAGACGGGCGGCTTCCGGGTCGGGGCTGAGGTCGAGCCACTGGTGGGTGGTGACGGTGCCATCAAGGCCGATGTCCACCCAGCACCCGGCGGGCACCTGGAATACATTGCGATGGAAGGTGCGGGCCGGGCCGCGGAAAATGTGGCGGTAGTGGGTGCAGAGATAGTCGAAAAGGGTGCCCTCGTCCGGCTCGGGGCGGCCCAAAAGGTCAAGAATGCCGCGATAGCTGAGGCTCCAGACGAAACCGCCCGGCTGGGGAGCATAGTAAAGAGGCGTCGTCCCAAAATCGCGCACGAGCCGCCAGGTGCGCCGGTCAGCCTGATAGGCCACCGCCGCCAGTTCGGCCTCCCGCTCGTTCAAAAGGGCGGGGTTTTTGACGATGGCCCACAGCGCGGCCTCCGGGTCGCCCCCGGCGGGCAGGTCATAGAGCCGCCCCTGAACGCATAGATGGTCGCGTTCGGGGGGTGTGTGAAAATGTATACTATGCTGGTTCAAGATTGGTTCCTTTTCCTCTTGTCCTGAGTTTCCCAATAGTATATCATAACTGCGGGCAAGTCTCCCGGAAGGGAGGGCAAGCCTATGGCAAAGTTCCTCTTGGACGTCCTGGCCGCTACGGTGTCCGGGCTCCTGGTTGCGGTTGTCGTGGATCGCTGGCTTAACCGGCGCTAAATGAAAATCGCCCCATGGGAACTCGCCATTCCCATGGGGCACTAACCTGATTGTGAAAACATAGGGGGACTTGCCCGCTGGCCGGGGGTGTTAACGCGCCCTCGGCTTTTTTTACTATACTTATTTCCCGCCGATTTTTCAAGTGGCTTTTCTCAATACGCCATAGCCAAATCTTTAACCGGCACGGTTTGCACGGTTTTGCGGGCCAGAAGGCTGTAGGTGTTGCCAGGCCAGGGGGGCGAGGGGCGGTGGCGGCCCGCGCCCAGGGTTCGGGCCAGGATTTCGGGCAAATCGCGTAAAAAGCGTCCGGGGCCGCCGAAGGGGGTGTTCCAATAGGGTTGCCACCAGCGCAGGACTTCGAAGCCCCAATGGCCCAGCACCTTGACCATGGCCCCCGGCGGCGGGTAAATTTGGTGCAGCGGGTGCCAGAGGCGGAATTGGGGGCCGTAGAGCCGCGCCATGAGGCACTCGGGGTTGATGAGCCCGGTGAGCAGCACAAAACCGCCCGGCTTTATCCAGCCCACGGCCCTGGCGATGAAGCGGCCCGGCTCGCAGAGGTGGTCGAGGGTCTGGTTCATAATCACAGCCGCGAAGCTGTCGGGGGGAAAATCCGCTTCCTCGGCCCAAAGGGCGCGCACGTCCAGGCCGCGCTCGCGGGCCGCTTCGGCGGCCTGGGGGTTGGGCTCCAGGGCCAGGAGGCGCAAGGTGTCGGGCAAGAGCGACAGCATCAGCCCGCCCCCGGCCCCGATGTCCACCACCCGGTCGCCGGGCTCCAGGCTTGCGGCGAGCGCGGCGGCATAACGTTGGTATTCCCCACGGCGCATTTCCAGGCGGGCCTGGGGGTTCACGGGCTTGCCGTCCGGGTCGCGGGCCGGGAGCCAGCGGGCGGAGTCGGCGAAAGATGGCTGCACACACGGCGACGGCAGGGGAGGCGAAACCTGCCAGGCCCCGCAGGCCGGGCAGCGGCCCAGGGTGAAGGCGCGGCCCAGGTCGTTGTTCGCGTCCAACGACAGCACGGGCTCCAGCCCCTCGGCGGCGCACCAGCGGCAATAGGCCGCAGGCGGGCGGGGCGGCGACCAGCGTTCCCGCAGCGTAACCAGCAGGTTCAGGCCGTCGCCGTTCATTTTTTCTTCTCAGCCAGGGCCGCCCAATGGTGATTGCTGGAGCGGTTGGTTTCCAAAGTATTGAGAATTTCAAAACCGGCCCGGCGGAGGCGCAGGGCCAAATCCTCCGGCGAGGCCACCGTTTCCGCGCCGTAGCTTTGGCGTTCCGCGCCGGGAAAGTGCTGGGAAATGAGCAACAGCCCCCCAGGCCCCAGGCGGGCGGCCAGGGCGGCCAGGGTCTCGTCCAAATTTTCCAATAAACCCCAGAGCACCTGGGCCATAACTATTAAATCGAAGTCCCGGAGCGATTCGTCTTGCGAATCCGGCAACTCGCGGGCGTCCAGGGGCATGAAATCCAGCCGGGGGTCGGCCAGGCGCTGGGCGGCCCGGTTAATGGCCGAGGGGGAGACGTCGGTGACCAGGCCCCGGGCCTCCGGGTTTTCCCGCCAGAGGGTTTCGGTCAAAAGGCCGGTGAAGAGGCCCAGGCCCGCGCCGATATCCAGAAAGCGGCGGACGCCGCCCCCGCGCCCGGTCAGCAGCAGCAGGGCGGCGGCCATATCCAGCCGCGCCCCCAGGGCCTCAATGTGCCAGGGGTCGGGGCAGTGGCGATACATTTCCTCATAGCGGCCCACGTGGCGGCCGTCTTTGATGAAATATTCGTGATAATCGCGTTCGTTCATGCTGCCATCCTTTGCCCGGCAAAATCGGGGCCTGGTTTCCAATAATATAAGGTCTGAATATTTTTGTCAAAACAAGCGATGGGGCGCGGCGGCTCGCCCTGAGCGCCGCTTCAGCTTTATCTCAAGTGACTCTCTAAGCTATTTAAATCAATGGTTAGCGTAATGATAAGGGAATAAAATTTTCTGAAAAAGTTTTTAACTTTACTCCAGAACAGGCCGATATGTTGTGCAAGACCCGGAGCGAGCTTAGAAGTTCCCTTTAGGGTGGCCGGTGGGGTTATGCGGCAGCGGGCTCCGAAAGGGCTCTGCGGGCCGCGTGAAAGCCGTTCGGCCGAGACGCAAAAAGTTATTGTGAAGTTCAAGGAGGAATTTGTCCGACACATCAATTTTCAGGCTGGGGCGTCAAGTGCCCCCAAGCTTTCATCTTACGACAGTTTTACCTGAGTTAAGCACAGCCGCGCCTTTTATGGGGCGGTAGGAATTAAACGGGCAAGGACGCCCATCCTGCGATTGCAGGAACCTCAAGAAGGAGGATTCAACTATGTCAATGGTTATCAATCACAACATGATGGCGATGAACGCCGCCAGGAACCTCAGCCAAACCTACGGCAAGCTCTCCACCAGCGTGCAGCGGCTCTCTTCGGGCCTGCGCATCAACACCGCCGCCGACGACGCGGCGGGCCTGGCCATCCGCGAAATGATGCGGGCCGATATCGCCACCACCCAGCAGGGCATCCGCAACGCGGCCGATGCCATCAGCATGATTCAGACCGCCGACGGCGGCCTGGCCGTCATCGATGAAAAACTGACCCGCATGAAAGAGCTGGCCGAACAGGCCGCCACCGGCACCTATACCACTATTCAGCGGGAAATCATCAACTCGGAATATCAGGCCATGGCCGCTGAAATCGACCGTATCGCCAATTCCACCAATTTTAACGGCATTAAGCTCCTCGACGGCTCGGTTTCGAACCAGCACGGCGGGCAGGGCATAAAAATCCACTTCGGCGTCTCCAACAACGAGGCCGAGGATTATTACTTCATCAATATGGGCGACGCCCGGGCCACCAGCTCCACTGGTTTGCGGGTGGGCGGCGACGCCAAGAACGACATCTGGGGACAGGGCGCGGCGGGCGCGGGCCCCATGGCGGGCCCCGGCTGCTGCACGGCGGGCTTCTCCAGCCTCGACGGCAAAGCCGGCTTCATCAGCGGCGAAACCTTCAGCTTCGGCTATAACTGGGACTGGCAGGAAGACGACGACACCAACCTGTTGACCGGCAAATACCTGGCGGGCCGCTACACCGTGGGCAGCGGCGACAGCCTGCAAAACCTCATCGACAAAGTCAACCTCGGCAGCCTGGCCCGCGTGGGCATTGCCATTAACAGCGCCGCCCTGGCTGGCGGCGTGGCTGGCGGCAGCGGCGTGGTGGCCGTCTGCGTCGGCGACGAATCGTACTACTGGGGTAATGCCAGCGCGGCTGAAGGCTATGATAAGAAGGTTCATGATGTAAAAATCAACGCCGCGTCAGCTGAGGCCCTGCAAGTTGCCTACAATTCCGCCAAGGGCGGCAACCCCGCCGTCTATGCCAGCGGTTCCACCACCATGAAAGCCCTGGAAGACGCCGGGATTAAATTGGGCGGGAAACTGCAAAGCACCGATTACGTCTCTGCGGGTGTGGACACCGCCACAGTCAACAACCCCGCTTCCGCCGATGCCGCTGTTGATCTCGTTGTGTCCGCTTATAACAGTGCTCTCAATGCCAAAATGGATGCGGCTGGGCTTATTTCCGGTTCCGCCGTTAGCCTGACCGTCACCAGCGGTGCCGGTGCCGTGGTGTCCGCTGGTCTTGTCGATGATGTGCTCACCAATACGCTCATCTCGGCTTCTGCCGTCTCCGAAGGCGTATTGGAGGCGGACGGCTCATTTACGTCTGGTGCTTCATCGGGTTCTTTTACAGTGTCCGCTGGCATTTGGGCTGACAGCGCTGGTAACTGGACCACCTCTTCAGACGTTGCCAATGCGTTGGGCATGTCCAAAGTGACGGCGAAAGTGGATGTAACTGCGGATAATAGCGCCGCGACGGCAGTCATCACAGTCACAATCGGAGGCAAAGACTACAAGACGACTACTGGCACTCTCGCTGACGGGGATGCGTTGGCATCCGCCGTACAAAATGCGATAGCAAACGACATGGGCAAAGCCCAGGCAGCTAGGCCCGGTGAGCAAGTCCGGGTAAGCGGTACTGAAGCAGGTTTTACCAAGGGCGACCGTGATATGACCCCGGATTCCTTTAAGGCCGAAGAGGCAATTAAGCCGGTGGGCGGCGTTCTCGACAAGAGCAAACAAAAGATACAGGTTGACGACAACGTCATTGGCGGCTCGGGCAAGGGTTTCACGGCCTCGGCGCTGGCTGAAGCCATCAACGAAAACGCGGACAGCGAGTTCTGGGCCATGACCGAAACCCGGGCAGACGGCACGAGCATGGTGTATGTCTTCGCCAAAGAGGGCGGCAAGGAACAGAATTCCATCCTGGCCTGCGAAGTCGGCGGGCGCGACGCCGTCTCCCGGAGCGCGCTCAACGCCATCTCCTTTGAGAACGTGGAAACCGGCGAGTTCCACAGCGCGGGCACCAACCTGAGCCTCGGCGGCCAGGACTGGGGCAGCCTCAGCCCGGTGCAGACCAAGAGCAACAAGGGCAACGAGGTCTGGAACCTCACCCTGAACGGCCGCGACGTGGGCCGCGACCGCGACCTGTGGATTGCCAACCCCGGCGAAATCACCACCCCCGGCCTGGATGACCCCATCATCAACGGCATGGATCGTGACGCCTTCGTGGAGATTCAAAACGCGGAGAACGGCAACTGGAAGGGCGCGGAAGTGCGCACCCAGTCCAGCGCCCAGGAGTCCCTGGACGCGCTCACCGACGCTATCGTCCGCAAGGACAAAGTCCGCGCCGACCTCGGCGCCATGCAAAACCGCCTGGAAAACACCATCACCAACCTGGAAATCCAGGCTGAAAACCTCCAGGCCTCTGAAAGCCGCATCTCGGATGTGGACGTGGCCAAGGAAATGACCGAGTTCACCAAAAACAACGTCATGGTTCAGGCCGCCGTGGGCATGTTGGCCCAGGCCAACTCCATGAGCCAGATGGCCCTGTCCCTCCTCGGCTAACCGCCACCGGGGGCCGCCCCCGGCCCCTCCACTTTCCACGCCAACGAAAGGCCCCTGAACGGGGCCTTTCTCTTTTTCAAGAAACCATTGACAGTCAACGCTTCTGTGACAGTACTCACCAACATATCCCTCGACCGTCATACCGGCGAAGGCCGGAATCCATTTCCAGGAGAGCGGCTTGTCGGCAACTCTCCATGCCCCCCCTCGTCATTCCGGCGGAGGCCGGAATCCATTTCCAGGAGAGATGGTTAGAAAACGCCCAGGCCGCTTCTGCGGGATGGGGGAAGAGGGCGGCAGCGGGTCGGTCGGCGAACCGATAGGGCAC
>JAITVE010000273.1 GCA_031285975.1 Candidatus Adiutrix sp.
GGGTTATCAAGGCGATGGATGAAATCAGCATATCCGGCAACGAAATTGGCAAAATTATTAAAACCATTGACGAAATCGCCTTCCAGACCAACTTGCTAGCCCTGAACGCGGCGGTGGAAGCGGCCCGCGCGGGCGAGGCCGGGGCCGGTTTCGCGGTGGTGGCCGATGAAGTGCGCAACCTGGCCCAAAGAACGGCCCATGCCTCCCTGGACCCCAACAAGTTCATTGAAAACACGGTGGCCAAAGTGGCCGTGGGCCTTTCAACCACTGCCGACATTCAGGGGCGCTTCGTTCAACTGACCGGTTCCATTCAAGATTCCGCCCAGATGGTGCACGACATTGACGAGGCCACGAACGAACAGGCCCACGGCATGGAACAGCTGAGCGCCGGCATCGTGCAGATAGACCACGTCACCCAGGACAACGCCCACAACGCCAGCGCGGCGGCCGAAGTCAGCGGCGAGTTGAACCAGCGGGCCGAAAACCTGCTTACCCAGGTTGACGAACTGGTGCGGGTTATCGGCGGCGGGGACGCGGTGCGGGTTGGCGGCCGCGGCAAAGAACGGGCGCGCCCGGCCGCGTCGCCCAAAAGCCTGCCGATGCGCCCATAAACCATCGCCAACAAAAACAGCAAAGCCGCCCCAGATATAGGGCGGCTTCGCTGTTTTTTTGTCCGGGCCCGCCCGAAACAACGACAGCGGCGGGCCCTCTTGCGGACTATTTTTCACACGGGCTTGCATGAGCAATTCCATTCAGGCGTAAAATATGCTATATGTAGTATTTTGAATTTTTCCTTGCGGAAGGAGATGGCTGTGGACGTGAAAGCGATCCTCAAAAACTTTTGGGTGGTGGTGGGCTTTTTAAGCATTGTGCCCACCGGGCGCTCCACCATGCTCACCCCCGAGGATTTTGGAAAATTCCCGGCCTATTACCCGGCGGTGGGGCTGCTGTTCGGGCTGGATTTGTTCGTGGTCTGGTATTTGGCCGCGCTGGTGTTCCCGGCCCAGGTGGCGGCCACGCTGGTGGTGGCCATGCTGATTATCGACAACCGGGGCTTCCATGTGGACGGCCTGGCCGACGCGGCCGACGCGCTCCTCTCCCACAAGTCCCGCGAGCAGAAGCTCTTGATAATGAAAGACAGCCGCCAGGGCACCTTCGGCGTTCTGGCCATTGTGCTGGATGTGCTGTTGAAGGTGCAGCTTGTGGCCGTTGTGGCCCCGGCGGCCCCCTGGGCCCTGATTTTGTGGCCTATCTGGGGCCGCCTGGCCGCCTCGGTGCTGGCGGTGCGCGGCGTGTATGTGGGCGCGGAAAACGGCCTGGGCCGCTGGATGGTGGAAAATTCCAGCTTCAAGGAACTGTTCTGGGCCGCGCTGTTCACCTTCGCGGCCAGCCTGTTCGGCGGCGGCCCGGCGCTCTTGGCGGCGGCGGCGGCAGTGGTCTGCGGCTGCGCCCTGAACTGGGTTTGGAATAAAAGCCTGGGCGGCCTCACCGGCGATCTTCTGGGCGCGACCATCGAACTGACGGAGATTTTTACCCTCGGGTTCTTTTATATATTATTATAGCCTCAACCCGGCTGAACCGTTGGAACGCCGCCGCCGCTTCGTCGGAGTAAAGCCCCGCTGGGGCCTCGGTTTTTTCTATATTCTTATTTGATAGTGCATTTATGCGGAAGCCCCTCTGGGCGGGAGATTTGACTATGAGCGACAGCATTACTCTTGGAGCGAACGGCGAACTGGTCGTGCCGCGCTCCCCGGTTATCCCCATCATTGTCGGCGACGGCGTGGGCCCCGACCTCTGGGCAGCCACCCGGCCCATTCTGGACGGCGCGGCGGCCAAAAGCGGGCACGGGCCCATTGATTGGCTGGAAGTCCCGGCGGGTGAAATCGCCCACAAAACCACCGGCGAGTATCTGCCGAAAAGCACCCTGGACGCCCTGCGGCAATACCGGGTCAGCCTCAAGGGCCCCCTGGGCACCCCGGTGGGGGGCGGCATCCGCAGCCTGAACGTGGCCATCCGCAAAGAGCTTGACCTCTACGCCTGCATCCGCCCGGTGGAGTGGACTCCCGGCGCGCCCAGCCCGGTGAAGTCGCCGGAAAAAGTCAACATGGTCATCTTTCGGGAAAACACCGAGGACGTGTATGCCGGGCTGGAATGGCCCGCCGGGAGCCCGGAGGCGGAGGCGCTCATCGGCTTTGCCGGTGAAAAATTTGGGGCCAAAATGCGCCCCGGCTCGGCGGTGGGGCTGAAGCCCATGAGCGAATTCGGCTCCAAGCGGCTCATCCGCCTGGCTATGAAGTGGGCCCTGGAGCGCCAGGCCCCCAGCCTGACCCTGGTGCACAAGGGCAACATCATGAAATACACCGAGGGGGCCTTCCGCGCCTGGGGCTACGAACTGGCCGAGGCCGAGTTCGGCGGCCAAACCGTCACCGAAGCCGCCAGCCAGCCCGGTGACAAACGCCTAATTATCAAAGACCGCATCGCCGACAACATGTTCATGCAGACTTTGCTCAGGCCGGACGAATACTCTGTTTTGGCCATGCCCAACCTCAACGGCGACTACCTCTCCGACGCGCTGGCCGCCCAGATCGGCGGCCTGGGCATGGCCCCCGGGGCCAACGTAGGCGACGGGCTGGCCGTGTTCGAGGCCACCCACGGCACGGCCCCCAAATACGCCGGGCAGGACAAAGTGAACCCCTGCTCCCTGATTTTCTCCGGCGCGTTCATGCTGGAATACCTGGGCTGGGCCGACGCGGCCGGGCTCATCCGCCGGGCTGTGGCCCAAACCCTGGCCGACAAAATCGTCACCTATGACCTGGCCCGCCAGATGGGCGGCCTGCCCCCGGTCTCCACCTCAGCTTTTGGTAAAGCCGTGGTCGAGCGTCTTTAAGATTCAGTCGAGGTTATTATGAATCTGGTACAAAAAATTATTAAAAATCACTTGAGGTCTGGGGAGATGATCCCCGGCCAGGAAATAGGCATTGCCATTGACCAGACCCTGGTGCACGACGCCACCGGGCAGATGGCCATGCTCCAGTTCGAGGCCCTGGCCTTCCCCCGCACGGCCACCGAGCGGTCGCTGATCTACACTGACCACAACATCCTTCAGGTGGGCTTTGAAAACGCCGACGACCACGCCTTCCTGGCTTCGGCGGCCAGGAAGTTCGGCCTGTGGTATTCCAAGGTCGGCAGCGGCATCTGCCACCAGGTGAATCTGGAACGCTTCGCCGTGCCGGGCCGCACCCTTCTGGGGGCCGACAGCCACACCACCACCGGCGGGGCCGTGGGCGAACTGGCCATCGGGGCCGGGGGGCTGGACGTGGCCGTGGCCATGGGCGGCCGCCCCTTCTTCCTGCCCATGCCCAAGGTCATGCGCATTGAACTCACCGGCCGCCTCGACCCCTGGAGCGAAGCCAAAGACGTGGCCCTGGAAATTCTGCGGCGGCTCACGGTCTCCGGCGGGCGCGGGAAAATTTTGGAATTCACCGGCCTGGGCCTCAAGACCCTCTCGGTGACCGAGCGGGCCACCATCGCCAACATGAGCATTGAAACCGGGGCCATCACCGCTGTTTTCCCCTCGGACGAACTGACCCTGGCCTTCCTCAAACGCCAGGGCCGGGAGGCGGATTTTTCCCCTTTGTCGGCGGACGAAGGCGCGGAGTACGATGAAGAAATTACTATCCATCTGGGGAGCATCGACCCCTTGGTGGCCGCGCCCCACATGCCGGACAACGTGCAGCCCGTGGCCGCCCTGGCCGGAATCAAGGTGGATCAGATCGCCATCGGCTCCTGCACCAACTCGTCCTTTGAAGACCTCATGACTGTGGCCAGCATTTTGAAGGGCCACAAAATCCCGCCCCATTTGAGCCTGATTATCGCCCCCGGCTCCCGCCAGGTGTATCAGGAACTGGCCAACCGGGGCGCGCTGGCCGACCTCATCGCCGCCGGGGCGCGGATTATGGAAGTGGCCTGCGGCTTCTGCAACGGCGTGGGCCAGGCCCCCCGCAGCCACGGGGTGTCGCTGCGCACCTCCAACCGCAATTTCAAGGGCCGCAGCGGCACGGCGGACGGCCAGCTCTATCTGGTGAGCCCGGAAACAGCGGCGGTCAGCGCTATTTACGGCGTCTTGACCGACCCGCGCGGCCACGGCCCGGACATTGTCATCGAGCCGCCGGAACGCTTTGTCATTGACGATTCCCTCATCGTGCCCCCGGCCCCGGAGAGCGAGGCCGCCGGGGTGACCATTGAGCGCGGGCCCAACATCGCCCCCCTGCCCCTCTTCGAAGCCCTGCCGGAAGCCATTGACGGCGAGGTCATGCTCACCCTGGGTGACGACGTGACCACGGACGACATCCTGCCCGCCGGGGCCCACATCCTAGCCTTGCGGGCCAACATCCCGGCCATTTCCAAATACATTTTCTCCAACATCGACCCCCGGTACCACGAGCGGCAAAAAGCCGCCGGGGCCGGGTTCGTCATTGGCGGCAAAAACTACGGCCAGGGTTCCAGCCGCGAACACGCCGCCCTGGCCCCGCGCTACCTGGGCCTCAAAGGCGTTATCGCCGAAAGCTTTGCCCGCATCCACAAGGCCAATTTAGTCAATTTCGGCATTCTGCCCCTGGAATTCGCAGACCCCACAGACCGGGCCGCGATTGAAAAAGGGCACAGGCTGGCCCTGGCCGGTCTCACGGAATTGCGGGCCGGGCAAAGCCTGAGCGTGAAAAATTTGACCACGGGCCGCAGTTTTGAGGTAAAATTGGACGTGTCCGAACGTCAGGCGGAAATGCTCAAAGCCGGTGGCCTGTTAGCCCAGGTGGCCGCCAGCAAATCATAAACCGCATTCCGGACGGTTGGGAGGTACTCATGCGCCGACATGTACAAGCTTATGGCCTCGCCCTCCTGCTGCTGGCCATCCTGGCCGCCCCGGCCTGGGGCCAGGGAGCTGAAGCCCCGGCGGAAGGCTATTGTGCGGTTTTCGTGCCGGAGCGGTACCGGGAGGCGCTCCGGGGCGATATGGAAGGCCGCTGGGGCCGCCGGGCGGAACTGCGGGCCTTTGCCGACCCGCGAGACCCGGCCTCCGTCACCCTGACCCTGGAAACCCTGGCCCTGGAGCGAAATCTGGAGGCGGTGGTCATCGGCGAGGCCCCCTTCGGCTCTGCCGAGGGCATTGCCCGGCTGCGGGCGGCGCGGCCCGAACTGCCCGTGTTCGCGGTGGAGCCCGACGAGGTGCTGGAGCGCGTCGGCCAGGCCGCTTCCCTCACCATTGCCCTCAACCAGCCCGCGCGGGGCTTCATCTACCCCACCATGGCCGCCCGCATGGGGGCCGGGACGCTGGTCTACCTGTCCTTTCCCCGGCACCAGGAACTGTCGGCCTTAAGCCGCCAATACCGGGTGCTTTCAGCCGTCAGCACGGCCATGGGCCTGAACCTGGTCACGGATTTCAACGGGCCGGACCCGCGGGCCATGTCTGATGAGGCGGTGGAAAAATTCCTGCGCCAAAAGGTGGAGCTCTACCTGAACAGCTACGGCCGCCACACCGCCTTCATGACCACCAGCGGCGATTACAGCCGCCTTATGGCCCCCATGATCGCCGAAGCGGGCGGCGCGCTGTTGGAGCCCAACATGCCCAGCCTCATGCTGGGCCTCCCCGAGGCCCTGGGCCTGGCCGAGGAAAGCGCGGCCATTGCCGATTCCTGGCGGCGGCTCCTGACCCTGCAGGATGAGCATTACCTGGAAACCCGGCCTGCCGGGCAGTTCGCCAGTTGGGCCTTCCCCTACCCCCACACGGCCATTCTGGCGGCAATGGAACTGGCGGAGGGAGCCATTGGCGGCCAAGCCGATACGGAGGGCCAGGCCGATCTGTACAACCTGGACAACATCACCGCCGCCCTGGGCAAATTTTCGCCGGGGGTCAAATGGCAGGTGGCCGCCCATATCGACCACCTGAGCGACAGCGTTATCCCCCAGGTTATCCTGGTGTTGCAGGACAGCTATTGGTTCGGGCAGGGCTTTCAGGGCTTTACCCGGCTGAACATCCCGTCCACCTACTACCGCATCCGTTGAAAACTCTCAAATATTGTAAGGAGAAAATATGACCACCGCGTTTATTTTTCCCGGCCAGGGCGGCCAGTTTGTCGGCCAGGGCAAGGCCTGGGCCGAAGAAGACCCGAGCCTTA
>JAITVE010000334.1 GCA_031285975.1 Candidatus Adiutrix sp.
AGGGCAAAGGTGTTGTGGCCCCCGCGAATGCGGGAGTGGTAGCCCTGGAAGGTCAGGAAATTATGCCCGGCCCGGGTCAGAATCCGGGCCAGCAGTTCGCCCACCGTGGCCAGCCCCTGCCCGGCTTCGCCGCCGATAACAATAGTCAGGGAATCTCGCATATGAATTCTCCTAAAAAGGTGAAAGGGGCCAACGCCGCCGCTGCCCGGCCGAGCCCTTTGGGCATCACTGCGGCTGGGCGGAGTAAAGCCCCCCCTGGGGCTTACGCACCGTCGAGGTGGATGGCGGCCATTTTCTCCGCCCAGGCCTCGGGGTTGGTGTAAAAGAGCTTCAGGTCGGCCAGGGCCTGGTAGTGGTCGTTTTCTTCGCCGCTGAGGGTGCGCAGGAATTCCTTGGCCGCCACATCATCCGTCCAGGCCTGCGCGTCCCGGTAGAAGGCCGCCGTCTCGGTTTCCAGGGTTTGGGCGTGCTCGATGGCCTGGATGAGGTCGGTATCCGCCGCCGGGCGGCTTTTGTTCAGGGTCAGAAAAATTTTGTTGAGGGAGGGGCCGCCCGCCGCCTGGGGCTCCGCCGGAGCGGCGTTGTGGCTCTGCTGGCTGTAAAGGTCGCGGATGATGCGCTGATGCACGCCTTCCTGGTCGGCCAGAAATTTGAAGAAATCCCGCACCGCCGCCTCCAGGTTCGAGGCGGCCACGCGCTCATAAAAATCGCGGCCCCGGTTTTCCATTTCCAGGGCCCTGTTGAGCCACATTTCCATATTGTTTTGGGACATAGCTTCTCCTCTATCGTCGGAAGGTAAAGATAGGCAAGGGCCGCAGCGCACGCCGGGCCATGAGACGGGAAAAATAGGGGAAGACAGAAAAGGCTGGGGCAAAAAGTGGATGAGCCTCGCGGCTTTCCGGCAGTGGGGGCCGGAACCGCCGCGAGGGTTAGGCCGCTTAGGAGCAGTTCATAAACAACTTGTACATATCCCTGGCTGTGTTGTTCTCGTTTTGGCCGCTAACAATCCGGCCAAAACAAGAACGGCTTGCCAGGAAAACGTACAAATTATTCCTGAACTGTTCCTTAGGCGGCGGCGGGGGGCGTGGCCGTCAAAGCGTCTTTGACCAGCACGCTCAGGGTGCGGGCGGCCAGTTCCTGGTCAATCATGAACAGGCCCGCGCCCTGCCCGGCGGCCAGTTTATATTTCTGAATAATTTCCTGCACGCTGGATTCTTCCTCAACCTGTTCGGTGACGAACCATTGCAGGAAAATCTCGGCGGCGTGGTCGCTTTCGGCCTTGGCCAGGCTCATCAGGTTGTGAATCAGGGCCGTGACCTTCTGCTCGTGGGCGTAGGATTTTTCAAACACTTCCAGGGCCGATTTCCACTTGAAGGGCGGAGCTTCAATGGCCCCGAGCTTCACTTCAGCCCCCCGTTCCAGAAGATAGTTATAAAATTTGGTGGCGTGGAAAACTTCCTCGCGGGCCTGAAGGCCCATCCAGTGCGCCGCGCCGAGGTAGCCCTCGGTCTGGAGCCAGGCCCCCATGGCCACATACAGGTAGCTGGAATAAAGCTCGGCCACCACCTGGCTGTTTATCGCCGCCGTCATTTTTTTCGATAACATGACCTCTCCTCCGTGTCTATCAGGCTTTGGCTTCCCACAGCCGGTGCAGGTTGCAGTATTCGCGGACAGTGACGTTGGCGGCGTCGGTTGTGAACTCGGCCACCGGCTGGTCGCCGGGTTTGAGGTACTGGGTCAGCACCGTGTCGCCGGCCAACAGTTGGATGAAGACGATATAGTGATCCTCGGCCATCGGGTGAATCACCGAGCCGATGGTGACTTTGTAGCCGCCGGGGATTTTCTCAATCACCGGGACGTGTTTTTCCTTGGCCGCGTCCGTGCTGTTGGCTTCCAAAAGCACCGGCATCTGGCCGCAGCAGGTCACCGGGCCGCCGCCGTCGAACAGGCTTTCAAGAAGGTTGCCGCAGGAGCCGCATCTATAAATACTGTTTCGTACCGCCATGATTAACCTCCGAGTGGTGTTGTAAAATTATTGGCGCGAAGGAGTCTCCGCGCCAATAATTTTGAAAGACCGCCAGGATAACATCCTGAACTTGGCCAAATGATACCATAAAACTTATGGCTTTACCACATTAAAGAGTGCTTCAAAATAATCAACGGGGTGGGCGCAGGCCGGGCAGGCCTTCGGCGGCTCCTGACCCTGATGGATATAGCCGCAGTTCAGGCAGCGCCAGACCGTGGGGCCGTCGCTCTTGAAATAGCTGCCGTTTTTGATTTCCTGGAGATATTCATTGAACCGGGCTTCGTGGTATTTTTCAGCCACGGCGATGTTTTCCATCACGGCGGCCAGTTCGCCGAAGCCCTCTTCCCGGGCGACTTTGGCGAAGCCGGGATACATTTCCGTCCATTCGTGATGCTCCCCGGCGGCCGCGTGCGCCAGATGGGCGGCGATGTCCCCGGAAAGGCCGAAAGCCGGATAGCTTGCGGTGATCTGCACTTCCTGGGGGTTATCCAAGAACTTGAACAGCCGCTTGGCGTGCTCTTTTTCCTGGTCGGCCGTCTCTTCCAAAACCTGGGCGATTTTGACGTAGCCCGCCTTTTTGGCAATGGAGGCGGCAAAGGTGTAGCGGTTCCTGGCCTGCGATTCCCCCGCGAAAGCGGTCACGACATTTATTTCCGTCCGGCTGCCTTTTAAGTTGGCCATGCTTGCACTCCCTTGATTTAATAAAGTTGATCCAGCCGGAAACGCGCGAGTTATGTAACTCCGTCCGGCGCTCCGGCTCTCCACCACCTAACCTTTTTTCATACTATTATTTATAAAAAATATTGTCAATGCTTTAACGCACACGCCGCCCCGAAGCGGGAGGGAGAACAATGAAGAAGAGCGCGGCAGCGGCCTGGTCGGCAAAATCATACGCCGCTGAAATCAAGACCACCCGCTCAGCGGGTGGTCTTGCGGGAATGCCTGTGACGACAAAACCTCCTCTGGGAACATGACAACGGTTGCGCAACTCGAAGTCACATCAGAGGAGGTTCCAAGGCCTCATCTATCGGTGGTTATAATAAATGAGGGTTTCCAATTTCCTATACCATGGGGCGGACACTGTTGGAAATGAGCAGTTTGGTCGCGGTTGCCGCTTGAATGTCCTCCAGGGAAAATTCAGGGTTGAACTCTTCCAGGCTTGGCCCTTCCGGCGTTATCCTGATGACCGCCATTTCGGTGATGATGAGATTTACGCATTGCACCGCCGTCAACGGCAGGCGGCAGCGGTCAAAAATTTTGGGCTGGCCTTTGGCGGTGTGCTCCATAGCCACGATGACTGTTTTGGCCCCGACTACCAAGTCCATAGCCCCGCCCATGCCCGGCACCATCTTGCCGGGAATGATCCAGTTGGCCAGGTTGCCTTCACGGTCAACTTCCAGAGCGCCCAGAATGGTTGCGTCCACATGCCCGCCGCGTATGAGGCCGAAGCTGGCGGCGGAATCGATGTAGCTGCCGCCGCAGGCGACCATGGCCGGGCGGCCTCCGGCGTCGGTGACGTATATGGGCTCCAGGCTGGTTGGGTCTGGCTTGGGGTCGGTGCCGACAATGCCGTTTTCAGATTGAAAGGTCACGTGAACATCCGCCGACAGAAAGGCGGGAATCATAGTGGGGAGGCCGATGCCCAGATTGACCACATCGCCGTCTTTCAGCTCCTTGGCTGTTCTGGCCGCCACAAATTTTTTGAGTTCATTTTTATCCATAATCAGGCCCCCTCTTCACTGACAATATAATCAACCAGGATGCCCGGGGTCATGACGGCCTCGGGCTCTATTTCGCCGATATCGACCAACTGATCGGCTTCGGCAATGACGGTGCGGGCGGCGGTGGCCATAACCTGGCTGAAATTTCTGGCGGTGCCCTTGTACCAGACATTGCCGGCCCGATCCACCTTATAGCCGGAAATGACGGCGAAGTCGGCTTTGAGCGGGCGCTCCAACAGGTAGTGGCGGCCGTCAATTTCCACCACGCTGTGGACATGGCTGGCTTCCTGAACAATGGTGCCGTAGCCGGTGGGCGTTAAAATGCCGCCCAAACCGGCCCCCCCGGCCCGGATCATCTCGGCCAGGGAGCCTTGAGGAATAAGGACAGCCTCCAGAGTTCCGGCGTTCATCTGCTCGGCCACTTCGGGGTTGAGGCCGACGTGGCTGGCAACAATTTTCCGTATCTGCCGGTTGTGCACCAGTTGAGCTACCCCGTAATGGGGTTTCCCGTCCGGCCCGTTGGGCATACCCGCGTCGTTGCAAATCATGGTCAGTTCGCCCACTCCGAGCGCGGCCAATTCGGCGATGGTTTTATGCGCGTTGCCGCAGCCCATAAAGCCGCCGAACATGACGCTGGCTCCGGGGGGGACGAGTTGGGCGGCCTGTTTGGGGGTGATTATTTTTGGCATACAAATCTCCTTAATAGTAAAAGACGTTTCGGCAGCCGCCAATTCAATCCGGCGGCTGCCGGAACGTGCAAATTCAAACCAGTTCCACCAGGGCGGATACGCCCATGCCGCCGCCCACGCAGAGCGTGGCCAGCCCTTTGGCGGCCTGGCGGCGGCGCATTTCATATAAAAGCGTGACCAGGATGCGGCAGCCGGAAGCGCCCACCGGGTGGCCCAGGGCAATGGCCCCGCCGTTGACGTTGACTTTCCGGTCGTCCCAGCCTAAAAGTTTGCCCACGGCCAAAGCCTGGGCGGCAAAGGCTTCGTTGGCTTCAATCAAATCAATCTGCTCCAGCGTCACATTCAGGCGTTCCAAAAGCTTGCGGGTTGAGGCGGCAGGGCCAATGCCCATGACCGCCGGGTCAACGCCCGCCGTTGCCCCGCCCAGCCAGCGGGCCAGGGGCTTGAGGCCGTTTTCTTTGGCCTTGGCTTCGCTCATTAAAACCACCGCCGCCGCGCCGTCGTTAATTCCAGAAGCATTGGCGGCAGTGACCGTGCCGTCTTTCTTGAAAGCCGGTTTCAGCCCGGCGATGGATTCCAGGGTGGCGCCGGGGCGGGGATATTCGTCCTGGTCAAAGGCGACGGTTTCCTTCTTCCGCTTGATTGGCACAGGCGCGATTTCGTCTTTGAATTTGCCCTCGCTTTGGGCTTTTTCGCATTTTTGCTGGCTCCAGACCGCGAAGTCATCCTGCATCTGGCGGCTGAGGCCGTATTTTTCGGCCACGTTTTCAGCGGTGATGCCCATGTGGTATTCGTTAAAAGCGTCTGACAGCGCGTCATGGGTCACGCTGTCTATGAGCTGCCCGTCGCCCAGGCGATAGCCGTAGCGGGCTTTGTCCAGCAGATAAGGGGCGGCGGACATGTTTTCCATGCCCCCGGCCACCACGATTTCCGCCTGGCCGGATTGAATCAGGCTCGCCGCCAGGCTGACGCTCTGCAAGCCCGAGCCGCAGACGATGTTCAATGTTTCGGCCGGGGTTTCCACGGGCAGCCCGGCCCTGAGGGCGGCCTGGCGGGCCACGTTCTGCCCCCGCGCGGCCTGGAGCACGCAGCCCATGACCACTTCATCCGCCTGGTCGGCGGCCAGCCCGGCCCGGCGGAGGGCTTCTTTGATGACCACGGCCCCGAGTTCCTCAACCGGCGTTTCGGCCAGCGCGCCGCCGAATTTACCGATGGCCGTGCGGCAGGCCCCGACAATGACGATATTGTTTGCCATAATTTTTCCTTTCGCCGTCAATAACGTTAAATCCACAGGCCCCAAACCAGGGCCAGGAGGAGGGACATAACCACGGGAATAATGCAGGTGGTGACACAGACATCCCCGTAGGATTCCTTGTGGGTGCAGTTGGAAACAGCCAGCAGGGTCAGCACCGCGCCGTTGTGGGGCAAGGTGTCCAGGCCGCCGGAAGAAATGGAGGCGATGCGGTGCAGAAACTCGGGGTTCAAGCCTATGGCCAGGGCCTTTTCCAGGTACTGCGGGGCCAGGGCCTCCAGGGCGATGGACATGCCCCCAGAGGCCGACCCGGTGGCCCCGGCCAGCACGTTAACGGCCACAGCTTCGGAGAACAGAATGCTGCCCGGCATGTTCATCATCAACGCGGTCAGGGTGGCGAAACCGGGCACAGCCTTGACCACCGAGCCGAAGCCCACGGCGCAGGCCGTGTTCATGATGGCCGTCAGCGAGCCGTTGGCCCCGGCGCTGATGGACGGCAACAGAACTTTGTACTGCTTAATGTTCATCAAACAGCATAGAATGATGCCGCTGACCAGGGAGGTGACGATGTGCTGCTTGAAGACATTGAGAAGCACCACCACCACGATGATCGGCAGCAGCCCCGACAGCCAGTGCCATGAGGGGAGGCTGGCGGTATCGAGATCGGACTCCACGAATTTTGGATCTTCAACAAAGGCCCCGCCTGCGGCCAGGCTTTTCCGGGCCCGCCATTCCAGGTAGAGGAGGCCCGGGATGCCTATGGCCAGGCAGGCCACGATGGACAACAGCGGCGCGGCCATGGGGCTGGTGCCGTAAAACTGCATGGGAATGAGGTTCTGGATTTGCGGCGTGCCGGGCACCGAGGTCATGGTGATGCCGAACGCGCCAAAGGCGATGGCCCCCGGCAGCAAGGTGCGGGGCATGTTGGCCGCCCGGTAGATGGCATAGCCCATCGGATACACGACGAAGACCACGACGAACAGGGAAATGCCGCCATAGGTCATCAGCATACAGGGTATGACCACAGCCAAAATGGCGTGTTTGGCCCCGATCCACTTGACCACTTTATCGGCCAGGGAGCGGGCCGAGCCGGTCATGTCCATGACTTTGCCGTAGACCGCGCCCAGGAAAAAGGCCGGAAACCAGGCCATGACATACCCGGCCATGCCTTTCATATAGTCGCCCACATAGCTGTCGAGTATGCTCAGGCCGCTCAAAAGAGCCACAAAGGCGGCGCAGACAGGCGCGACCCAAATGATCGAATAGCCCCGATAGGCCAGGAACATCAACAGAACCAGCCCTAAAAAAATCCCGACTAAGGAAACGCTCATAGCTGTACCCACTTTCTCTTGATAGAGGGGTAGCCGCCTCAGCCGGCGACCCAGCCGCCGTCGATGG
Source organism: Candidatus Adiutrix sp. (assembly GCA_031285975.1). Lineage (GTDB taxonomy): Bacteria > Desulfobacterota > Desulfarculia > Adiutricales > Adiutricaceae > Adiutrix. Next base: position 7,087 of record JAITVE010000334.1, read on the forward strand.
AGATAGCCGAGCCGGTGATGGAGGCGGCGGCATCTGAGCAGAGATATTTGGCCATATCAGCCACCACCTCGGGCTCCAGCAGCTTTTTGATGCTGGACTTCACCAGCATGACGTCAGTGACGACCTCATCCGCGCTGATGCCGTGGGCCTGGGCCTGGTCGGCGATCTGCTTATCGACCAGCGGCGTGCGCACATAGGCCGGGCAGATGGAGTTGACCGTTATGCCCAAAGGGCCGCCTTCCAGCCCGGCCGTCTTGGTCAGGCCGGTCAGGCCGTGCTTGGCGGAAACATAGGCCGCCTTGTATTCCGAAGCCACCAGGCCATGGATGGAATTGAGGTTGATGATGCGGCCCCAGCCGTTTTCGCGCATGGAGGGCCAGACGTATTTCGTGAGGTAGAAGGGGGCCGACAGCATCAGGGCGATAATCAAATCCCAGCGGTCTTCGGGAAAATTCTCGATGGGGGAAACGGTCTGCACCCCGGCCACATTGATGAGAATGTCCACCCGGCCTTTCTGTTTCAGGGCGAAATCCACCAGCGCCCGGCAATCCTGGCGCTTGCTGAGATCGGCCCGGCAAAATAGGGCCCCGATTTTATCCGCTTCACTTTTTAGAGCCTCTTCATTCACATCGGCCATAATCACGGCCGCTCCGTCCCGGGCGAAGGCTTGGGCCATAGCCAGGCCAATGCCGCTGGCGGCTCCGGTAATGAGGGTAACTTTGTCTTTAATCATGATGCGTCTCCTGTCTCATGGGCGGCCTCTCTTTCGGCCGCGCTGGTTGCGGGTGAGGCGTGGCGGTGATTTGGACACAGCTCTGCCGGGGCCGGACAAACGCCGGTCAAAATTTTTCTGAAAACATCCTTTAAAAAAACACGATGTCAGGGAATGATACCGCTGAACATGAGAGCAAGTACCGTTCCATTTTGCCGAAAGGCGGTATCATTGAGGAGGATTGACGCGAAATAACAGTAAAAACAGCACAATAGACAGCAAAGTGAAGGGAAGGCAGGGAGTGGAGTAAGGCACACCGAGTGGTCTGGCCGCGTCTCCAAACAGAGACTGTTAGGCTGGCTGGCAACGATTAATGGGGTAAGCGGATGATATCAATTACTATCTCTATTGCGAGACAAGTCTCTATTTGGAGACAGCGTTTTTTCAGAAAACAGATTTCAGGGCAGGATATTGAATGTTTTCAGTTTTTTATACAACGTTGACCGTCCCAGCCCCAAACGCATGGCGGCCTGCGGAACCGAACCCTGGGCTTCAGCGAGGGCCTGGCGCAAAAACTCTGTTTCAAAGTTTTTCATGGCTTCGTTATAATCGCCCGCAATGCGGTCTGACGGGAACCCGCTGGTGTGCTGCTCGGGTACGCTCGGCGGGGCCCCCACCGGCAGCAGCAGGGGGCGTATTTCGTCAGCCCCCAGAATGGGCCCCTCGGCCAGCATGGCCGCCCGCTCCAGGATGTTGCGCAGTTCCCGCACGTTGCCGGGCCAGGAGTGCCCGGCCAAAAGCTCCAGCGCGTCCTGCCCCAAACCGTGACAGGCGGTTTTGAACTGCGTGGCCACATCCTTTAAAATGCGCTCAGTTAAGGCCGGCAGGCACCCGGCCCGCTCCCGCAGGGGCGGTATTTGGAGGGGGAAGACGTTCAGCCGGTAGTACAAATCGCCGCGAAAGGTTTTGCGGGCCACCATCTCGGGCAAATCCGCCGAGGTGGCGGCAATGATGCGGATATTCGTTTTTTTCATGCGGTTGGAGCCCACCGGCTCATATTCCTTTTCCTGGAGCGCCCGCAAAAGCTTACCCTGCATGGTTAAGGGGATATCACCGATTTCGTCCAGAAACAAGGTGCCGCCCTCGGCCAGTTCCAGCTTGCCCATCCGCCCGCTTTTCAGGGCCCCGGTATACGCGCCGGGAGCCACGCCGAAAAATTCGGCTTCCATCAAAGATTCGGGTATCGCGCCCATATTAACGCACACCAAAGGGCCGCCAGCCCTGGGGGAGGCCCCGTGAATGGCGTGCGCCAAAAGCTCTTTGCCCGTGCCTGTTTCCCCGGTCAAAAGGATGGGCACGTCCCTCTGCGCCGCGCGGCGGGCCTTGTTTTTAAGCTCCAAAATGGCCGGGCTCTGCCCGATGACGTTCTGAAAAGAGTATTTGGCCTGCCGTTCGTGAACCAGAACGCCTTTAATGGAATCCAACTCACTTTTCATGCGGGAAAAGGTGGCCACCAATGGAGAAAAGGGGTTCAACCCGTCATAGAGGGCAAAGCCGATAGCCCCCAGGATATCCCCCTCTTCATTTTTGATCGGCAGCCGCATGACCACCAGCGGCGGGCCTTTGGTTTCCATAATATCCAGAAGAATCGGCCGCCCGCTGTGCACCACGTCCCGCATCTGGCTGCCGGGAATGACCTCCTCGACTGGACGGCCGATGGCGTTTTGGCTGGTTGATCCGAACCGGGCGGCGTAACGGCTGTTGATCCAGACCACATCGGCGTTCTGATCAACGATGACCGTACCCTCGCTATGATTTTCCACGCTCTCAAACAGGGAGTAAATAGCCCAGGAATAGAGTTCTTCAACATTGTCCAGGTTTTGCGGCCAAGGAATTTTATTGAACATACGGATTCACCTCATACCGCTGGCGGCGCGCCTCACCGTGCCGCCCATGTGGATATCGAGTTGCTCACCTCTGATTGCGGCCCAAGCATTGATCATGCAAAACGTCATGAATCGCCTCTGAGGTCAGAACTGATAGAACCCGGCAAGCGCCTGGCTCCCGAAAGCGCCGTCGCATGAAATAATCGTACTGCGCCAAAAGAACGGCTGTAACGCTGTGAACTGAAGACTCAAATTTTTCTTGCAAATGTCAGACCAAGAGAAGAAAGAACTGCGTTCCAATAAGCCGGAGCTTCATAATGCCTCCAGGCCTGAGAGGCTTATAGCCAGCCCCAAAAAGTATACAGAAAGTTTGTATTATACGCATGTATTCATCTTGCCGTCAATGTTTCACTACCCAGGCAACCAGGGCTGACGCATATTGTTTTTATTGAAATCGTTGATAATTTTTTAAAAATCAACCAGTTGCACGCTTTTTTCAAAACTTTTTGAGGGGTTGCTAAGCGAATTTTTCCACTCAACAGA
>JAITVE010000348.1 GCA_031285975.1 Candidatus Adiutrix sp.
GCCAAAGCCAGGCCCAGGATATCCAGAATATCCACCAGTCCATCGCCCAGATGGATAAGGTGACCCAGGAAAATGCGGCTGAGGCGGGCCAAACCCGCTCCCTGTCGCAGGGCTTGACCCACCAGGCGGCGGTGCTGACCGAGGCGCTGGAAGAATTGCTGCGGATTCTCAAGGGCGCTGATGAGGCCGACCGCCTGCGTCGCCGCTCCGGCCGCCGCCCGGGAGCCGCCCCGGTGGCCGCGCCGCCGGGGCCCAGCCCGGCGGAGTTGCAGATGGCGGAAGCGCCCAAAAGTTTTATTGTGGACAGCACGAAAAAATCGAAAATGGAAGAAGTCATTCCCATGGACGATGATTTTTGAGCTGCGCCCGAAGAGCTTTGGCATTGAAAGTGCATATTGATTTATCAGCCCTGCCGAGCCGCGTTTGAAGCGGCCCGTTGGGTTATATGGGAAAATATTCAACTTTTTAAAAATACTACGTAAGGATCAGCTCATGAAAACTTATTCCTGAACTGCTCCTAAGTCAGGTGACGCGATGAACTGTCCGGGGAAAATTATACGCAAAGTTTCGTTCGGTATTCTGTTGGCGGCTGCTCTTTGTTATGGCCCTGTTGCCGTTGCCGCAGCCCAATCCGGGGAAGCGGCCGCTCCGGCGGCGGCTGCCGCCCAGGCCGCGCCCCACACCATAACCCTGACCAAAGTGGTGGAAGTCTACGAATTTGAAGGCCTCAAGGTTTCGGTGGATCAGTATCAGGTGGCCCGGGGCGACAGTTTGGTGAAACTGCTGAAAAGCCGGGGCTTGCTCACGTCCAACAGCCGCGAGGAACAGGCCCGGCTCATCCGCCTGGTGCGCAGCCTCAACCCGGAAGTGAAAGACCTGAGCCAGCTCACCATCGGTCAAAGCCTGAAACTCCCCGCGCCCCTGCCGCCCGAACCCACGGGCGAAGCGGCGGAAGCCCCCGTGGCCCCGGCAACCCCGGCCACGGTGACGGAAACCGTTAAAGTCTACGAGCGCCCCCAGGGCAGCCAGCAGGCGGCCAAGGTGGTGGTGATGCGCCACGTCCCCGGTGAGGGCCCCGCCCCGGCGGCTGACCCGGCCCCGCCCGTGCCCGCCACGCCCGCCGGGCCGGGCACGGCGGCGGTGACTCCCGGCGCCGCGCCCGCTGAACCCGCGCCCGCGCCGCCCATTCCGGCGGTGCCGATGCCTGCCCCGACAGAAACGGCGACCGCGATGACGACCCCCGCCGCCGGAACCGCCCCCGCTGTCCAGCCCCTCGATTTTCCTTCCGGCAACGCGGGCCCCCTGGCCGTCGAGCCCAGCAGCCAGGTGGTCTACCGCACGGTGCGGGTGCGTCGGGGCGACACCCTGGAACGCCTTCTGCGGCGTGAAGGCCTGCACCGCGACCTTATCTACAGCCAGCTTTTGAAAGTCACCCTGGAACTCAACCCTGAAATCAAGAATCAGGACTTAATTTACGCGGGCGCGGAACTGCGCATCCCGGCGGCTGGGGATTACCTGAAGGCTATGGCCGGGGTTGACCCGCAGGAAGTCCGCAGCGCGGCGGCGGCTATCTCCGAACGCCGCCGTCCGGTGGGCGGCGGGGCCGGGGCCGGAGCGCGCGCCCGAAGCGGCGAAAGCCCGCGCGCCGCCGTTCTGGAACTGCCGGACGAAGCGGCGGTCAACGCCAAAAATACCCTGGGCCTGATTTTCACCCGCCTGGGCGAACGGCTCATCGCGGGCGGGGTGCGCTCCATACCCTCCGGCGCGGAAATTTTTGAGCTGGATACCGCCGTCTTCCCCGTGGTGGAACTGGGCGGCGGCCGCCAGGTGGTGCTCGACCCCGGCTCGCGCCTCAACCGGGCCGCTGTCAACAGTTTGCGCGCCCAGAATTACCAGGTCTTCCGCAGCAGCCGCACTGAAAGCCTCGACCGCGTGCTCGACCGCCTGTGGGATATGTGCGGCTATTACCGCGTCTACAAGCGCGACCGCACCTACGAGGGCGGGGCCGACATCCGCTTGAAAATCGCTTCGGACTGGATTGTCTGGACGACCCAGGAAGCCTGGCAGGCCGGGCAGCCCCTGGTCATCAACCGCGCCCGCAGCGCCGAGGCCCACACCAACCCGGCCTGGGCCCGCTTCCTGGAAGACCACGGCCTGAAAGTGGTCGATATTTATCGCAATACCCTGACCCAGGCGGCCGCCGCCCCGGCCGCCGCCGAACTGAAGCCTGTGAACCTCGACAGCCGCAACAGCGCCATCCTGGCTTCGGAACTCTTGAAAAGTTTCGGCGTGGAAGCCAAAGTGGGCGTGCAGCTTGACCTGGGCCGCGACCAGAACGCGGCGGCGGCTTCCGGCCTCACCGCGCCCCTGCTCTGGGAACGCGGCACGGAAAAAGTGGTGCTGGATTTCGGGGAAATGCCGAGGGACGCCGCTCAAACTCTGCGCCGCAACGGCTACCGGCTGGTGACCGTCAAAGCGGACAACGAGGCGGCCATCGACGGCGTGCTGGAAGGTTTGGGGCTGAAAGCGAAGCCCGAACTGCTCCTCACCGCCCCCTCCGGCGGCCCCACCATGTCCCTGACCGTCAAGGGCCGCCTGGTGACCTTTGAAAACCGCAGCTATTTCATCACCAGCCTGACCCTCCCCGCCGGTCTGGCCGCGCTGCTTGACCCGGCCATGACTATTCTGAAATACTGATAGCCACAGGCCATCATGCCAAAGGGGCGGACGGTGAAAGCCGCCCGCCCCTTTGCATATCGTCAAACGGCCGCCCCGCCCGCTGTTTTGCCGGGGCCTTGGAAAGCCGCCCGAACTGTAGTATACTGAGGCCATTGGGTGAACCATCGACGGTTCGCCGCCGCGAAAGGCTAGGGACGGCCTCCCCGTATGCGGCTGGAGAGGTGAAGTATGCCTTTAATCGGAGTGCGCGATTCCAACGCCCTGCCGTCCGTCTGGGCCGAGGCCCGTTCCGCCAGCACGCTGCATAACGAACGCACCAACGTCCCCCAGATCATCACCCGCAGCGAAGCCGACGCCGTCACCTATAACACCACCGGGCCGATTCAGCGCACCACCCACGAAGCGCCCCAGGTGTCATTTAAAAACGTGGTGCAGCCGCAGATGGAAAACGAGCGCACCCCGGAAATTGGCAAGCAGAACTACAGCCCCATCGCCAAAAACCAGAGCAACGCGCATCCTTACGACTACCTGTCGTTCAACTATAACCTGGCGGGGCGGGGCGTCTACAGCCCGAACCCCAACCCGGTCATCATCAATAAGATTATTTGACTGATACGGGCGCGGCGAGTGATTTGCCCGTCTCAATGAAGCAGTGGGGCTGATCAGCTTATGAATCAGCCCCACCGTTTTTATCAATGCTTTTAGTTTGAATTACAGGCCTGTCGCGGCTTGTTCAACCCAGGCGCGGGTGACTTTTAATAAATAGTCGCCGAGGCGTTCGAAGTAGTTGAGCATGTCGGTGAAGACGAGGCCCTGGTCTACGTTGCAGACGCCTTCCTTGAGGCGGGCCAGGTGGTTGTCGCGCATGGTGGCGCGCATGTAGTCCAGCCGGTCTTCAAGCTCTTCGGCGCGGGCGAGGATGTCGGCGCGGTTTTCACGCAGGGCGTCGGTGACCAGGCTGTGGAACTCCAGGGCGGTGGCGGAGATTTGGCGGTAGTCGTCCAAGGCGTCGTCCGAGAGGAAGACGTTGTTGTCCATGGCGTGGCTGATGAGTTCCGCCACGTTGGTGGTGGTGTCCCCCAGGCGCTCGATGGTGTTGACCATGGTCATCTGGGCGGTGATGAGGCTCTGCTCCTCAGGGGTGTTGTGGGCCCCGTAGAGGCGCACCAGGTAGCGGTGGATAGCTTTCTGCAGGCTGTCCAGCGCGTCCTCGCGGGCTTCGTAGCGGCCCATGTCGCGGCGCTTGCGGCTGATGAAGGCCGGGAAAACTTCGGCGGCCATCTGCTGGCTTATTTCGGCCATGCGCACTATTTCTTTGCGGGCCTGGCTGAGGGCCACGGTGGGGGTGCGGAGCGAGGTCTCGTCCAGATAGCGGGGCGTGGCCAGGTCTTTGGTTTCCGTCTCTTTGCCCGCCGCCGTCAGGGCCGTGCCTATTCTGACCAGAAGGGGCAG
>JAITVE010000374.1 GCA_031285975.1 Candidatus Adiutrix sp.
TTCGTTCTGCTTCTGTCAGAGTCACTCTATATCTGGGAGCCATGGCAACCTCCTTGGTTGCCTTCAGTATACTACACTTTCATCTATTACGAAAGTTTAAATGGTACACGGTACTAGCCGACACGCAGGTCCAGGGGCGCGCAGCCCCTGGCGCGCGGAGATTCTTAAGAGGGGCTCGCGTTAGCCCCTCTTAAGCGGGGTTTAAATTCGAACCCGATAGGGTCTGAATAAACTGAGATTGCGCGACAGCGCAAAGATTGGGCAGAGCCCCATACTAATTCCAGAATCTTCGCCGCGAAGCTTCCCTTTATTCCTGCCGTTCGTACAACCCGCTACGCCCCCCATCCTTTTTCAACACTTTGATATCGCTGATGACCATCCCCCGGTCTACGGCTTTGGCCATGTCGTAGATGGTGAGGGCGGCGACGGAGGCGGCGGTGAGGGCTTCCATCTCCACGCCGGTGGGGCCGGTAGTTTTAGCGGAAGCTTCGATGTCGATGCGGCCTTGGCCGGGGCGGGGGTAGAGTTCTACCGAGACTTTGGAGAGCTGGAGGGGATGGCAGAGAGGGATGAGGTCAGAAGTTTTTTTGGCGGCCATGATGCCGGCCAGGCGGGCGGCGGCCAGCACGTCGCCTTTTTTGGCGGCTTCGCCCATGATGGCGCTGAGGGTGGCCTCGGCCATGTGGACGGCGGCGGAGGCCACGGCGATGCGCTGGGTGTCGGGCTTGTCGCTCACGTCCACCATGTTGGCCGCGCCGGTTTGGTCGATATGGGTAAGCTGGCTGGTCATTAGTTGGCTACTCATAAGCTCAGGCAGGCCATGGCTTTCCGCAGTTTGCGGCTGGCTTTTTTAGCCAGGCGGCGAATGGGGGACTCGCCGCGCTTGGCGTCTTCCAGGCGGGCAAATTCCCGCAGCAACTCTTCCTGCCGTTCGGTCAAGTCCTGGGGCGTGGTGACCTGAAGGGAAACGATGAGGTCGCCCGTCGCGCCGCCGGTAGGGTTGCGGAAACCCAGGCCGCTCAAGCGCAACAGCTTGCCGTTCTGCGAACCGGCGGGTATTTTCAGGGTCTTGGTCTCGCCGGTGACCGTGGGCACATCCAGGTCGGCCCCGAGGGCAGCGGTGACCAGGTCGATTTTCCGTTCCAGCAACACGTGATTGTGTTCGCGGCTGAAATATTCATGGTGGCGCACCATCAATTCCACGTAGAGGTCGCCCGGAGGGCCGCCGTTGTAGCCGCTTTCGCCCTCACCGGACAGGCGCATCCGCGAGCCGGTGTCCACCCCGGCCGGGACTTTGACGGACAGGGTTTTAGTGCGCTTGATGCGGCCGAGGCCGCGGCATTGGTCGCAGGGGTCGGTGACGATGCTGCCCGCGCCCCGGCAGATGGGGCAGACCGAGGCCATGCGGATGAAGCCCCGGCCCTGGTAGACCTGCCCCGAGCCGCCGCACTGCTGGCAGGTGGAGCGGGAATGGCTTTTGGAGCCGCTGCCGTCGCAGGCTTCACAGGTTTCCTCGCGGGGGATTTTCAGTTCCAGCGGGGTGCCGGTGAAGGCCTCGGTGAATTCGATGACCGCTTCGTAGACCAGATCGCGCCCGCGCCGGGCCCGGTTTTGGGAGGCGCTGCTGGCGCCGCTGAAAAAATCCCCAAAAATGTTGCCAAAGGCGGAAAAGATATCGCCAAAATCCTGGAAACCGCCCTGGAAACCGGCCCGGTTCAATCCCTCGTGGCCGTACTGGTCGTACATCTGCCGCTTTTCCTGATTGCTCAAGACTTCGTAGGCTTCGGCGGCTTCCCGGAACTTGGCTTCCGCCTCGGCGTCGCCTGGGTTGCGGTCGGGGTGATATTTCAGGGCCAGGCTGCGGTAGGCTTTTTTGATGGTCGCGCCGTCGGCTTGCCGCTCAACGCCCAGGGTTTCATAATAACAGGTCTTGGTGCTCATAAATAACGGTCTCTTCGCGGATGCTCTTCATCGGGATTAGAGGTTTTCGAGATATTCGGCAGCTTTGGCGGCATACAAGCCGCGGCCATTGCGCTCCGCCGCGTCGATGAGGGAGCGCAGTTGGGCGCGCTCGCCTTTTTCGCCCAGGCGGGTGGCGGCCTGTTGGAAGACGAAGAAATTGCCTTCCTCCACGGCCCGGTTCATGACCTCGCGCAGGCCGTCCTGAGCCCCGGCCAGGGCGAAAAAGATGGCGGCTTCGCTGAGGCTGTCCAGGGACATCAGCGTGCGGGCCGCGCCGAGGGCGGTCTCTTGGCCGGTGTTGGGGTTATCGGTCAGAGCCCGGCGGCCCTCCCAGGTTTCGGCTGATTTGGCCATTGCAAACTCCTTAAATTCAAGGTAATTTTCAATTCATAACTATAAGTAGTATTTTCAAATAGTCAAGTGCTGCGTTCTTCTTCCAGGGCAAACTCATTTGGAAAATCTCCCGCCCGCCCTCATCGTCATTCCTGCCTCCGCAGGCATGACGCGGTGTGGGGACGGCGGTGGGTGCAAGATCGGCTAAGAGAAAGGCATGGGTTCCGGCCTTCGCCGGAATGACGGCATGAGTGGGCGCTTGAAAATGTGGCATGAAAAACGGCGGCCTGAATGGCCGCCGCAATTGCGGAATGATTGAATCCAGTGCGATAAAACGGTCAGCCGGGCCGGTTTTCGACGGGGAAGAGGCGTTGGTGGAGGGCCTGGGCGTAGCGGTCGGTCATACCGGCGATGAAATCGCAGACGGCGGTTTCCGGGGAGCCGCCGCCGCTCGGCTGGGTGGCGGGGAAAAATTCACGGAACAGCTTTTGGTCGTTCAGGAAGAGGTTGTATAAATCTTCAATCAGGCGGTCGCCGGCGGCCAGGCCTTCGGCCAGGCGGGGGTGCTGGTAGACCTGGCCGTGGAGGAATTCCCGCAAATCAATCATACTTTTTTCCAGGGCCGGGGAAAAGGCCAGGGCCAGGCCGCCGTTTTCGCTCCGCTGGCTGTTGGCCAGCAGGTCGCCCACCATGGCCGCAATGCGGGTGGAGCCCCGGGCGCCGAAGGTTTGGCGCAAACCCGGCGGCACGTCGTCCGGGGCCAGCAGGCCCGCCCGGAAGGCGTCGCCCAGGTCGTGGGCCAGGTAGGCGATGATGTCTGAAATGCGGACGATTTGGCCCTCCAGGGTGGCCGGGCCGTCGCCGCTGGCCGCGAAAATGGGGCCGCGCCCCTTGGAATGCTTCAGGATGCCGTCGCGGACTTCAACGGTCAGGTTTAGCCCGGCCCCGTCTTTCTCCAAAAAGTCCACCACCCGCAGGCTCTGGGCCTGGTGGGTGAAGCCCTGCGGATGCAGGCGGGCCAGAACGCGCTCCCCCGTGTGGCCGAAGGGCGTGTGGCCGAGGTCATGCCCCAGGGCCACAGCCTCGGTCAAGTCTTCGTTGAGGCCCAGGGCGTTGGCCAGGGTGCGGGCGATTTGGCTGACTTCCAGGGTGTGGGTCAGGCGGGTGCGGTAGTGGTCACCGGCGGGGTGGCTGAAGACCTGGGTCTTGTAGGCCAGGCGGCGGAAGGCCTTGGAATGGATAATGCGGTCGCGGTCCCGCTGGAAGGCGGTGCGGAACGGGCAGGGCTCTTCCGGCCGGACGCGCCGGGCTTCGCGGCTTTTGGCGGCGCAGGGGGCCAGATTTTTGAGCTCACGCTCCTCGGCGCTCTCGCGGGCGTTCAGAATCATGGCCGCCTGCGCGGGCGGGCGAAGCCGGGGCGGAAGCGGGACATCAGGCGTGGGATTCCAGAAGCTCGCTGATTTTCGTTTTCAGTTCGCCCAGGTCAAAGCTTTTTATCACGTAATTGTCGGCGGCGATGGATTTCATGTCGTCTTTGAAAGTATCGTAAGCCGAGCAGAGAATTACCGGCAAGTCATAGAATTTATTGCGGATGTCCTGCAGCAAGTCCAGCCCGTTGTAATCCACCATTTTAATGTCCAGCACCACCAGGTCGGGCTTTTCGCTCTCAATGCGCTCCAAGAGGTTCAGGCCGCCTTCGGCCGTAATCACCTCATAGCCGTCCTCGGCCAGTTCCTCGGAATACAGCATTCTGATATGGGCTTCGTCATCAACGACCAGGATTTTTTTAGCCATCGGCAGCTCCTTAGGCAAAGTATTTGACGCCCGCCGCCGCGAGCCCAGGCGGCGAACCATCATAGTATGGCGAACCATATTATATGATTATAGCAGAGAGACCGCTTTGCGGCAAGGGCGGATTCAGCCAGCCAGCAGTTCTAATTATGGAAAATGTATTAATGCAGGAAGAATAAAAGAGTTGAAAATATAATAAAATATGATAAGTTATAAGCATGAAACATTTGGAG
>JAITVE010000391.1 GCA_031285975.1 Candidatus Adiutrix sp.
CCCCCGGCTCCGTGCTGGACGAAGCGGCCCGCACCCGCGCTTCCTCCATCTATCTGCCCGAGGGCAAATATCCCATGCTTCCGGCGGAACTGTCCGAAGGCCTCTTAAGCCTGACCCCCGGCGACGTGAAACCGGCCTTCTCCTTTTTGGCCACCCTGGAAAAAGACGGCTCGGTGAGCGACTGCGAAATGGCTTCCAGCCTCATCCGCGTTGACCGCCAGCTTTCCTTTGCCGAGGCCGACCAGAATATGGACGAAGATTCCGACCTCGTTGACCTCTGGGATTTGGCCCAAACCCTCATCGCCCGCCGCGAGGCCCAGGGCGGCCGCAACATCAACCTGCCGAAGCTGAACATCTATTTCCAGCCCGACGGCTCCCTGGGCGTGGGCCTCACCCAGTGGGACACCCCGGCCAAAACCATTGTCGGCGAGTTGATGATTCTGGCCAACTACCTGGCCGCCGACCGCCTGCAAAAAAACGGCTGCCCCTGCCCCTACCGCTACCAGGATAAATCCCGCGAGCCCGGCCCCCTGGAAACGGCGGCCCTGGCGGCGATGGCGGAGTCCCCGTCCCCCGACCTCGATTTGGCCCTGAACCTGGCCGCCCGGCGGCGCACGGGCCGCTCGGGCTTGAGCTTCGCCCCGGCCACGCACCACGGCCTGGGTTTGCCGGTCTACACCGCCTTCACCGCGCCCATGCGCCGCTATGTCGATTTGCTGGTGGCCCGCCAACTCCGGGCCCTGGCGGAAGACGGCCCGGCGCTGAACGACCAGGAGTTCATGCGCCTGGCCCTTCCGGCCTACGAGTTGGGCCAGCAGATTCAAAAGATGCAAAATTTTCGCCAGCGCTACTGGCTCAACCGCCACCTGGCCGACAAGGTGGGGCAGAAATTTTCCGCCGTGGTTTTCGAGCAGCGCGACTGGCACTTGCGTATTTGCCTCACCGATTATATGCTGGAGATGGATTTGTGGCTGCCCAAAGGCGACGGCGGCCGCCCCCCGGCCCTGTTCGGGAAGCGGCTGAACGTGAAACTGGCCTCCGTGCCCGCTGACGACGGCCTGCCGCGCCTGGAGGTTTTGCCGTGAGCAGCATCACCGAAGCCCAGCCCGTCAAGCCTTTTGCCGCTATTTTTGCCCAAAATACCGCGGCTCTGGCCGAGGGGCTGATGGCCTTCAGCCGCATTATGGGCGAAGAGCCGGATATTCTGAGCCCCGAGTTCCCGGTGGTGGAAACCGCCTATTATGAGAAGGAAATGGGGCCCGGCCTGCGGAAGGTCTACGCCTCCTGGCCCAGCCTGATGTCGCCGGAAAGCCTGGTGGATATCAAACTCCGGGCCATGGAGTGGGAGCAACAGAACGCGCCGGGCGGCCATCGCCGCTTCAACCTCGACCCAGGCTATATTTTCAGCGGCGGCCTGGTGCTCTCCACCGCCAAGTTCCGGGGGCACCGGCTGCCCCTGGGGCGCGGAATATGGGGCGAACTGACCCTCAATTTTCACCAGGGCGGCTTCCTGTCCTTCCCCTGGACGTACCTGGACTACCAGCGGCCCGAAATTCAGGAATGGCTCATAACCATGCGGAAACGCTGCATGGCGGATTTGAACAAAAAGGCTTGATAATCTCGCTAATTTGACTCGGTTGCTCCGGCAGCCGGGCATAAGGAGACGACATGATACGCAGCATGACCGGCTTTGGTTCGGCCTCCGGGGTTTTCGCCGGACGCACGCTGACGGTGGAGATAAAGAGCGTCAACAACCGCTTCCGCGAAGTGGTGACCAGAATGCCCAAAATCTGCGCCCCCCTGGAAGAGTCCATCAAAAAACAGGTGGCCGCCCGCCTGGAGCGCGGCCGGGTGGATTTGTGGGTGCAGCTCGACGACCGGGAATTGAAAAAAAAGGCCCTGCGCATTGATTTTGAATTCGCCGCCGAGTTGAAAAAACAGCTCACTGAGCTTAAAGAGCGGCTGGAACTCTCCGGCCCCGTCACCCTCGATCACCTGCTGAATTTGGGCGTGGTGAGCCAGGAGGAAGACAGCCCGGCCCTGGAAGATTTATGGGCCGCTCTCTCGCCTTTGGTGAATCAGGCTCTGGACGGCCTGGTGACCATGCGCGAAGCCGAGGGCCGCAACCTGGCCGAAGATTTGGAAAAACGCCTGGCGCACCTTTCCGCCTGCAACCGCCGGGTGGAGGAGCTGGCCAGCAGCGCGCCGGACGTGCTGCTGGAAAAGCTGCAAATCCGCCTCTCGGAACTCGGGGCCGGTGTCAAGGTCGATCAGAGCCGCCTGGCCCAGGAAGCCGCGCTCCTGGCCGACCGCGTGGACATCACCGAGGAAGTGGTGCGCTTCGCCAGCCATCTGGCGCGCTTTGGCGACATTATTTCCGGCACTGAGGCCGCAGGCCGCCGCCTGGATTTCCTGCTTCAGGAAATGGGCCGCGAGGTCAACACCATGGGCTCCAAAGCCCAGGATTTGGAAGTCACCGGCCTGGTGCTGGACATCAAAGCCGAGTTGGAAAAACTGCGCGAACAGGTGCAGAATATAGAATAGAGCATTGTGCAATTTACCTGCCTTTAGTAAATTGCAAAATACGCAAACATCCGGGCGCTTTTCATTTCATGCAGACTACCTTGCAATAGAAAAGCGCTTTCGCATCGGGGCATCCGGGGGCGGGCATGACAACAGCCGCTCCCAATACGGCCCCATAGTTAGGACAGATATGAAAATAACCGCCTTAGTCGAAAACCAATCCAGCGGCGAACTGAGCGCCAAGCACGGCTTGTCGCTGTATATTGAAACCCCCCGGCACAAAATGCTTTTTGACCTGGGGCCGGATAAAACTCTTTTTGACAACGCGCAAAAGCGTAACATAGATTTGTCAACTATTGATACTGTCATCATCTCCCACGGCCACGTCGATCACGGCGGCGCGCTGGAACGTTTTTTGGAAGTCAATCACAGCGCCAAAATTTACGTGCAACGAAAAGCCTTTGAAGGGCATTTTTCGCAGTTTCTTTTCTGGAAAGTGAATATAGGCCTTACCGCCGCCCTGCAAAACCATCCGCAAGTCGTGCTGCTGGACGGTGATTACACGATTGACGAGGAACTGGCCCTCTTCACCGTGGAAAACACGGCCAAATGCCGCTCCACTGTCAACGACTCCCTCTATAACGAGGCGGGCCGCGACGATTTCGCCCACGAGCAAAGCCTGATTCTCACCGAGGGCAGCGCGAAGGCCCTGATTATGGGCTGCGGCCATACCGGGGTGGTGAACATTCTGGAAAAAGCGGCGGCCTATAACCCGCAAATATGCGTGGGCGGCTACCACCTGTGCAGCCCCGTGATTAAGAAAACCGTTCCAGAGCAATTGCTTGGGAGCATCGCCGGGGAACTGGCCAAGTATGACCTCCGCTATTACACCTGCCACTGCACCGGGCAGAAAGCCTACAAGTACCTGGCGGAGCGGCTGCCGAACATGCACTACCTGTCCTGCGGCGAGACCATAGAACTGTAGTTTTCGCTGTCAACAATCCGCCTGGGAGGGCCGTATGTACCGCTTAATAAATGCCGGGTTCGGGAACATGGTGGCTTTGGGTGCCATTGTGGCCGTCATCTCCCCCAACTCCGCCCCGGCCAAGAGGTTGAAGGATGAAGCCCGCGACAGCGGCCGCCTGGTGGATATCACCCAGGGCCGCCGCACCCGCTCCATCATCATCACCGCAGCCAACCAGGTGTTCCTCAGTTCCGTGCAGGTGGAAACCCTGGCCGGCCGCTTTCAGCTGGAAGCCGAGCGGCCCCTGGAGCTGGCGGACGTGGACGCCGCCCCCAAACCCCCCAAGGGCGGCGCCTCCGCTGCGGGTATCTTGAAGACGACGCCAATTCTTTGATATGTAATGTAAAATGTCCTGAGAGCCAAGGAACGCACATTATGGACGAGCAACACAAACGCGGACGGCTTTTCGTCCTCAGCGCACCCTCGGGGGCCGGTAAATCGACTTTAGGGGAAATTATCCGCCGCCGCCTGCCCGAGCTGGTCTATTCCGTGTCCTATACCACCCGGTCGCCGAGGCCGGGGGAGACCGACGGGGTGGACTATAATTTCGTTTCCCCCGAGCGTTTCCGCGAAATGATTGCCAACCGCGAGTTCCTGGAGTGGGCCGAAGTGTTCGGACGCTTCTACGGCACGGGCCGCCGCTGGGTGGAGGAAAAGCTGGCCGCCGGGTTCGATGTGCTGGCCGACCTGGACGTGGAAGGCGCGGCCTCCGTCCGGGCCGTGCGGCCGGAATCCACCCTTGTGTTCATGGCCCCGCCCACCGCCGGGGAACTGCGCCGCCGCCTCACCGCCCGCCGCACCGAATCGCCGGAGGAAACCGGCCTGCGCCTGGGCCAGGCCCGGCGCGAAATCGAGCGGCGGCATATGTATGATTTTTTATTAGTCAACGACGACCTGGCCCGCGCCGCCGACGAGTTTTTAGAAATCATCCAGCACGGGCGCGGCCGGGCCATGAGCGACACGGAAGATTTCTGGCCCCAATTTTTTCGTGATGAGGCCTTGCCCCGATGAATCTTGACGCCGCCACCGCCGCAAAACTGGCCGCCTCCCTGACCGCTGAAACCCCGGATTTGCTGCCCTATCTGCCCTACCTCCTGCAGGATTTATGGGTGCTGGGCACGCCGCCTGAAAGCGTGGAAAGTCTTGTGCGGGAACATATCCCCGAGCCAGGCAGCCGCCGCTTCCTGGACTTGGGCTGCGGCAAGGGCGCGGTGGCCGTGCGCCTGGCCGAAGCCTTCGGGGCCGAAGTTGTGGGTGTGGATTTGATGCCGGAATTCATCGCCGAGGCCCGGGCCAAAGCCGAGGAATTTGATGTGGGCGGCCGCTGCCGCTTCCGCGTGGAAGACGTCAACGCAGCTGTGGAGCGCGAACGTGATTTCGACGCGGTGATTCTGGGCGCGGTGAGCGGCGTTTCAGACAGCGCGGCGGAGACCGTGGCCAAGCTTCTGCGCACCGTCAAAACGGGCGGCTGGGTTATCATTGACGACGCCTACCTCACTTCCGCCGAAGCCCAGGTGCGCTATGTTCCCCAAACCACCCCCACCTGTGACGGGTGGCGCACAATTTTCGCCGCCTGCGGGGCGGAAGTGCTGGCGGATGGCGTGCGCGGCAAAGTGTCGCCGAACAAATGTTCCGCGAGTCGCTGGCTGGGCATCATGCGTGAGGCGCATACGCTGGGTCT
>JAITVE010000013.1 GCA_031285975.1 Candidatus Adiutrix sp.
TGCTATTCATACTATTATAATATAATTGAGTATTGAGATTGGAACAACTGATGTACCCCTGATTGACGGCTGAATGGATGGCGGAAGCAGTGAAACCCAAACGAAGACTGACCCAGATATTCTCCCTGATGCTTTCCGGCGTCTCGCTGGTGTCCATTCTGTTGATTGGCGCGCTGTGGATCAGCTTTGAAACCAACCGCTCGTCCGAGGAAATCAGCAAAATCAGGGG
Source organism: Candidatus Adiutrix sp. (assembly GCA_031285975.1). GTDB lineage: Bacteria > Desulfobacterota > Desulfarculia > Adiutricales > Adiutricaceae > Adiutrix. Next base: position 230 of record JAITVE010000013.1, read on the forward strand.
CGATTACATCGCCGACTACGAATCCACCATCAATCTGGAAACCAACCGCATTTGCGACTATATGGAAGCCCAGCGGCAGTCCGGGGAAATCCAGTTCCTCCGCTCCATCAAAGAGCGCGTCTACGAGGCCTTTGATCTCATCGGCGCCATCGACCGCACCCCCCTGCTCGAAATCAAGCCGTCCGACCTGGAAAAAATCATCCTCTCCGGCCTCGGGGGCCTGAGCTTCAACCAGGGGCGGGGCCGCTATTTCGTCTCCACCGCCTCGGGCCGGGAACTGCTCAGTTCCGGCCGCGCCCCGGACGGCAGCCTGGACGGCCCGCCCACGGGCTCCAACTACCAGAGCCCGGCGGCGTTTGTGGAAATCTCCCGCAGCCTGGCCCAGATAAAAGAGGGCTTTTTCCGCTATAACCTGGCCCGCGAAAGCCGGGGCTCAGGCGAGGACAGCGACTCCCAGGTGGCCTACCTGAAAGTCTACGAGCCCTTCAACTGGGTTATCGGCACCAGCGAATATCTGGACGAGTGGGCGCGCGGCATACAGACCGAACTGCTGGACTGGGCGGGCTCCATGGCCCTCCCCGCCGACACCTACCTGATGATTATCAACTACAACGGCGACATCCTCCACCACCCTGACGGGCGGGAGGATATCCTCAACGTCTTTGCCGATTCCGGCGACCCCGCCGAGCAAAAAATGGCCGCCCAGCTCATACGCGGGGCCAAGGATCACAATAAGGATTTCATCCGCTACAGCTTCACCGACCCGGAAACCGGCGAAACCATTGAGCGCATCGGCTATTACCGCGCCATCCCCGCCTGGAACTGGGTGGTGGTCACCTGGATTTATTCCCGCAACATCGAAACCGCCATGGCCGAGCAACAGGCCACCCTGGCCAGTAACGTCCGCTCGCAGATCACCAACATCGTCATCATTTCCATCTCCATGCTGGCGGTGATCATGCTGCTGTCCAAGGTGTTGTCCGCCCTGGCCACCAGGAGCTTCGCCGCCTTTTTCCGCTTTTTTGAAAACGCCTCCACCTCCTCCATTGAAATAAACCCCGGCGAACAGCCTTTCGAGGAATTCGCCCGCCTGGCCCAGGCCGCCAACAATATGATTAACCAGCGCAAGCTGGCCAACAACTTGCTTCAGGAAAGCGAACTGCGCTTCAAAACCATTTTCAACGTCTCCCCGCAGGTCATCACCATTTCTGACTTAAGCGGCGTTCTTTTGGACGCCAACGACGAGTTCCGCAAATTTTCCAGGCTCGACCCCAGCCGGGCCGTCGGCCGGCTGCTTGAGGAAAGTTTTGTGCTGTCCTCCGAAGCCCGCGAGTCCCTCTGGGCCGAACTGAAAAAAGACGGCGCGCTGGTGGGCCGGGAAACGGAAACTACCAGCCTCGACGGCTCGCCCCTGACCTTCCTGGTCTTCGGCAAAATGATCCATATGCAGGTCGGCTCCTTCATCCTGGTCATCTTCACCGACATCACGGCCCTGAAAGCGGCGGAGAACGAAAAGCTGGTGCTCCAGGAAAAGCTCTCCCGCTCCACCAAAATGGAGGCCATGGGCCTGATGGCCGCCGAGGTGGCCCACGACCTGAACAACATCCTCTCCGGCATCATCGGCTATCCGCAATTGCTGTTGATGGAACCCAACATCACCGACAAGCAGAAGGACTCCCTCAAAGAAATTCTGGAAACCGGGCAGCGGGCCGCCGCCGTGGTGAGCGACCTTCTGACCATCGCCCGCGGCGTGGCCAGCATCAAGGCCAGCCTCCCGGTCAACAATGTGGTCAGCGACTATGCGGGCTCCCCCGAGTGCAGGCAGTTGCAGGACATTTTCCCCAACGTGCGCCTGGCGCTGAACCTCGACCCGCAGGCGGGCAACATCGTGGCTTCCACCGTGCATCTTACCAAGGTGGTCATGAACCTGGTCTCCAACGCCTTTGAGGCCATGCCCGCCGACCGCACCGACGGCGTGGTCGCCATCTCCACCGCAATGGTGGATTTGCGCCAGCCGCCAGCGGGTAATGACGGCGTTTTCGAGCCGGGGCGCTATGCCCTCATCCGCGTCAGCGACAACGGCCCCGGCATCCCCCGCGAAGACGTGGCCAAAATCTTCGAGCCCTTCTATTCCAAAAAGGCCAAGGGCCGCAGCGGCACCGGCCTGGGCCTGGCCATTGTTTGGAACACCATCAGCGACCATAACGGCTACCTTGATGTGGAAACCGGGCCCACCGGCACCACCTTCAAGCTCTATTTCCGAAGCACCGAGGAAAAGACCAGCGTTAAGGAACGCAAAAAAATCGACGACTACAAAGGCGCGGGCCAGCGCATCCTGGTGGTGGACGATGTGGATATCCAGCGCAAGCTGGCCTCAAAAATGCTCGCCGCGCTGGGATACGACCCCGTGGCCGTGCCCTCCGGCGAAGCCGCGGTGGAATTCCTCAAGCGGGAGGACGTGGACCTGGTCATTCTGGATATGATCATGCATCCCGGCATGAACGGGCGGGAAACGTACGGGGCCATCATGGAATTCAAGCCCCGCCAGAAAGCCATCATAGCCAGCGGCATGGCTGAAACCGACGAAGTGGCCAAGGCCCAGGCCATGGGCGCCGGACAATTCGTCAACAAGCCCTACACCATCGAAGATCTGGCCGCCGCCGTGCGAAAAGCCCTGGACGGTTGACCTGAGGAAGCGCTGAAAAAACCCGCCGGGCCGAAGCCTGGCGGGTTGCATGGTGTTGGTTGTAGGCCGGGTGGTGATCATATGGATACCCGGCCGCCATTTGTGCCGGAATCCAGTCCGTTGCGTTGATGATTCACATCCAGTGATAGTCCTCGGCTTTCAGGCTGTTGAGGGTCTGGGCCAGCAGTTGGTATTCCGTATGCCGGTTCAGGCGCTCCGCTCCGGCCCCGATTCTTTCCAGGGCCTTTTCCTTCAAGCCGTCGAGTATTTCTTCGATGCGGTCGAGCTGCCGCCAGGCG
>JAITVE010000019.1 GCA_031285975.1 Candidatus Adiutrix sp.
TGGCTGTGCCATCATTGCATACGGAGGCTCTATTATGGGTTTGAATTGGCAAGATTTTACGGCTAAAGGCGCTAAGGACTATGAAATTGCCGAAGCGGCTGAAAAACACCTGATCAAAATCAGGGAGCTGGCAGCCAAAACCGGCTTGCAGGACGAAGAAATTCTCCCTTATGGTCATTACGTGGCCAAGATCGACTACGCCAGGGCCCTGAACCGCCTGAAGGACAAGCCCGACGGCAAGTACATCGACGTCACCGCCATCACCCCCACCCCCCTGGGCGAGGGCAAATCCACCACCACCATGGGCCTGGTGCAGGGCATGGGCAAGCTCGGGCTCAACGTCACGGCGGCCATCCGCCAGCCTTCCGGCGGCCCGACTATGAATATCAAGGGCTCGGCGGCGGGCGGCGGCATGAGCCAGTGCGTGCCCCTGACCCCCTTCTCCCTGGGCCTCACCGGCGACATCAACGCCATCATGAACTCCCACAACCTGGGTATGGTGGCCTTGAACTCCCGTATGCAGCACGAGCGCAACTATGACGACGCCCAACTGGCCAAGCGTTCCTTAAAGCGCCTGGACATCGACCCCACCCGCGTGGAACTGGGCTGGATCATCGACTTCGCGGCCCAGTGCCTGCGGAACATCATCATCGGCATGGGCGGCAAGAACGACGGCTACATGATGCAGTCCAAGTTCGGCATCGCGGTGAGCTCTGAAATCATGGCTATCCTGGCCGTGGCTTCCGACCTTAAGGACATGCGCGAACGCATCGGCAAAATCGTGGTCGCCTATGACAAAAAGGGCAACCCCGTCACCACCAGCGACCTCGACGTGGCCGGGGCCATGACCGCCTGGATGGTGGAAGCCCTCAATCCCAACCTGATGCAGACCCTGGAAGGCCAGCCCTGCTTCGTCCACGCCGGGCCCTTCGCCAACATCGCCATCGGCCAGAGCTCCATTGTCTCCGACCGCCTGGCCCTGAAACTGAGCGACTACCACGTCACCGAGTCCGGCTTCGCGGCGGACATCGGCTTTGAAAAGTTCTGGAACCTTAAATGCCGCTTCTCCGGCCTGGTGCCCAACGCGGCCGTGGTCGTGGCCACCGTCCGGGCCCTGAAATGCCACGGCGGCGCGCCCATTCCGGTGCCCGGCAAGCCCCTGCCCGAAGAGTACAAGGGCGAGAACGTGGGCCAGGTGGAAAAGGGCTGCGAGAACCTGTTGCATCACGTGGCCACGGTTAAAAAGGCCGGCATCAGCCCCGTGGTCTGCATCAACTCCTTTGTCTCTGACACCAAGGCCGAAATTGAAGCCATCCGCAAGATTTGCGAAGCGGCCGGGGCCCGCGTGGCCGTGTCCGACCACTGGCTGAAGGGCGGCGAAGGCGCCATCGAACTGGCCAACGCGGTCAAGGACGCCTGCGACGACAAGCCGCAGTTCAAGTTCCTCTATGACTTGAACGAGCCGCTGAAAGACCGCATCAACAAGATCGCCGTGGAAGTGTACGGCGCCGACGGCGTGGATTACTCCGCCGACGCGGCCAAGAAGCTGGATCAGTTCGAAAAAGACCCGGCCACGGCCAAACTGGGCCTCTGCATGGTCAAGACCCACTTGTCGCTGTCCGACAATCCCTCGGTCAAGGGCGTGCCCAAAGGCTGGAAGCTCTTCGTCCGCGACTGCCTGGTGTACGCCGGGGCCGGCTTTGTCGTCCCGGTGGCCGGGGCCATCACCCTTATGCCCGGCACCGCCTCTGACCCGGCCTACCGCCGCGTTGATGTGGACACCGAAACCGGCCGCGTCAAGGGCCTGTTCTAAACAACCATCCGATGGGAACCGTTGCCCCGCGAGGGGCAGCGGGCCCGTCCCCAGACCTGCGGCGGGTTCTCCCGCTGAATACGGAAAAGCCGGGGGTATCCCGGCTTTTCCGCGTTATAGAAACAATATATTATGACCAAGCCAGCCCCGGCATTTCGAGCCTGAAACACGCCTGATGATTGGCCGACGCATCGAGCCTCAGTTCGGCGGAGTTGTGGCGAGATTCCAGCGCTCCACTCGGTTTGATTGCTTCGTTATAGACCTGTAAGCTCGCCTGAAGCATACCGATGGAGATCATCAGCATGAAAAAGAGCAAGGTCGCACCCATAATAGCTAACGAAAGCCATTTTAAAGACATCTAAACCTCCGCTATATAAAAACGCAGTTGCCTAACTGCGGGGATTGTTCGAAGAAAAGGACAAAGGTTCCCCACCGGCTCCGCATGAGGCGGAGCCGCGAGGGGGCTGATAGTCCGGCAGCCCTGGCCCGGAAAGGGCAAAGCTTTGCCGTTGGCTGGGCGGCGGGGCCGGATGCACTGTGCATCCGGGCTCCCGGCCGCCGTCAGCCGCGCCGGGTAATCCGGCGATGGTTATTTTGTGATGGGGAGTAACCCGATAACGTGTCCGCTGGGCGGTTCAGCCTGGAAGGCCCTGGGGCTGTCGTCGTCGCCGGCTGCGAACCAGGCCCGCAACTCAGCCAAGTAACCTTGATATTTTTCAGAAACCACGTCCAGATTGAGGGACTCGATGTCCAGCTCAATGCGGTCGGCGTTATCGGCGCTTCTTTTCTGAAGAGACATGCAGGCTCCTGCGTTGTGGTGTCAGGCCGAACTATTTGGCCTGGGGACGGGCGGGAGTTTTTTTACCGGCCGGTTTTTGGTCGGCTTTGGTTAAAGCTTTGGCCTTGGGCGGCGCGGCGGCGGGCGTATCCTTGGCCTTCGCGTCGGCTTTGGCCGTAGCGGGTTTCGTTTTTACCGCGGGTTTGATGGGCTTTTCCGGCTTTGCTTTTTGCGCCGGGGCGGCTGTTTTTACGGGCATATGGTTTCCTCCAGAGGGTTGAGGATTTGGAAAGCGGTCTCGAACGAGAGGAGGGGGCGAACCGGTGAGCGAGAAGTCGTGTTGCACCAGATGACCCACTCAGGCTTCCATGGTGGCACAAAATATTGGAGCCGTCAACCACTTTTTTTAATGTTCAGATCAAGTTATAGCAACGGGCGGCTGGCCGTCTTGTAACGTCCAGCCGCCCGGTATGCGTGGCGTGGTAAAAATCAGCGGAGTTTTAGGGGGTCAGGCCTGGAAAGTAACTTCAGCCGGGCTGTCTTTGCCCAAGTATTTTTTGGTCATGGCGCCCAAATAGGCTTTGGGCCAGGCCTCTATGAAGCTGTCCGCACCGGCGGCGGCCAGGGCGGCCACGGTCTGCGTCCATTTGACCGGGGAAACGATCTGGGTCAGAAGACGGGCCTTGATTTCAGCCGGGTCGCTGGTGAGCGCGGCCGTGCTGTTGGGCGCCACCGGGCAGATGGGGGTTTTGAACTCGGTTTCGGCCAGGATATGAGCGAATTTGTCCCCGGCTGTGGCCATCAGTTCGCTGTGGAAGCCGCCGGAGACGGGCAGGGGGATGGCCCGGCCGGATTTCATTTTCACATATTTCCCGGCGGCGGTCACGGCCCGCACTTCGCCGGAAATGACAATCTGCTCCGGGGTGTTGAAATTGGCGGCCACCACAATGCCCTCGTTGCGGGCCAGTTCGCAGATGCCCTCCACCTCGTCCGGGGCCAGGCCGATCACGGCCAGCATGGCTCCTGGGTTCTTGGCCGCCGCCTCTTCCATCAGCACGGCCCGCTGGGCCACCAGCTTCAGGGCCTGGGCTTCGGTGAAGACCTCGGCGGCCACCAGGGCCCCAAACTCACCCAGGGAGTGCCCGGCGGCAAAGGCGGGCTTGTGCCCGGCGGCCTTCATTTTCCGCAGGGCGGCCAGGCTGACCGTCAGCACGGCGGGCTGGAGGTTGGCCGTTTTGCCCAAATCGTCAGCCGGGCCTTCAAAGCAGAGCTTGGTGATGGGGCGTTCCGTGATGTCGTCCGCCAGGCGGAAAAGCTCCA
>JAITVE010000046.1 GCA_031285975.1 Candidatus Adiutrix sp.
GACGAAAAAAGGCATGGATCCCGGCTTTCGCCGGGATGACGAGTATCTATTGGAAATAACATCTAAAATTAGCGCTCATCTTAGCGCTTTTCAGAGAAATTAAGATGCTCTTGCCCTGAGTGAATCAGTAGCGACCCGTGGAGCGGCACCACAACTCGCCTGAACGGCTCAACCAAGTGGCGTCGCGGTGGCGATGGGGGAAGAGGGCGCGGTTAGTAATCACTAACTGCGGCAGCGGCGGCGCCACAACTCGGCTGAACGCCGGACAAGGGGCGTTGCGGTGACGTGCGTGGGGTGAGGCGGCGGTTTTATTGGGCGAGGGTCAGTTCGGGGCAGGGGCCGCATTCGGGGCCGGGGTTGAGTTCGCGGATTTTGTCTTCTGCGTCGGTGTGGACAAAGACTTGGCAGACCGTGGTTTCAACGGAGCGGCGCTCGTAGTCGGCGGCGCTGGTTTCGCCCGTAGGGCCGCAGCGTTTTTCCCAAATGAAGCTGCGGCCGCCGAACTGGTTGCCCGGGTGCCGCTGAAAGCTTTGGCCGGGGCGGCCCCAGGCCACGAACAGGTCGCTGATGTTGCGGCCGTCCCAGCCGTAGCTGTCGGGCTGTTGCCGGGCTTCGTGGCGGGCGGCGATGTCCGCCACGCTGTCCACCGCGTTGACCACGCTGACGGCCACCAGCGCCGTCTCCACACAGCCAGCCGTCACGAATGATGGCGTGAGAATCAAGAGCAGCAGGAAAAAGACTTTTTTCATAGCCGGGCTCCTGTTCGGCTGGCCCTGTTGCGAATTTCGGAGGCCTTTCCTGGCGGCAGCGTTATTTTTTCGTATACATGTTCCCCCACCTCGTCATACCGGCGAAAGCCGGAATCCATTTCCAGTGAAGTTTCTATTCGCCGACAAGTTGCTTCTCTGGAAATGGATTCCTGCCTTAGCAGGAATGACGGTCGGTGGGGGCGCGTGTTTCATAAAAAACTAACGCTGTGGTCTGGTTCTCTTATTTGTTGAACCAGCGCCAGGCTGTGCGGATGATATCGTCCAGGCTGGGGTATTTGGGATTCCAGCCCAGCGTTTGCTTGGCTTTTTCCGCCGAGGCCACCAGCACGGCCGGGTCGCCCGCGCGGCGGTGGGTAAAGGTGTAGGGCACCCACTGGCCGGTGACGCGCTCGGCGGCGGCCATAACTTCCAGCACCGAAAAGCCTTTGCCGCTGCCGACATTGAAGGTCTGGAAATACCCGCTGCCGGTCTGGGCGCAGAGGTGGTTCAAGGCCAAGAGGTGGGCGTCGGCCACGTCCTCAACGTGCACATAGTCGCGGATGCAGGTGCCGTCCGGGGTGGGGTAGTCGTTGCCGAAAATGTCCAGGGGCGGGGTTTTGCCCAAAATGGCCTTCAGCACGTTGGGGATGAGGTGGGTTTCCGGGTCGTGGTTTTCGCCCAGGCGGCCCTCGGGGTCGGCCCCGGCGGCGTTGAAATAGCGCAGGGCGATGCTCTTGAGGCCCTGGGCCTGGGCGTAATCCTCCAAAATCATTTCCACCATTTTGGCGGCCTGGCCAAAGGGGCTGATGGGGTTGGTGGGGCAGCTTTCCTCAATGGGCATGGTCTCCGGGGTGCCGTAGACGGCGGCGGTGGAGGAGAAAATGAACGTATCGACCTTTGAATGGATGGCCGCCGCCAACAGGTTCAGGCTGCCCACCAGGATGCCGTGGTAATACAGGGCCGGTTTGGCCAGCGATTCGGAGACCTTGCTGTGGGCCGAAAAGTGGATCACCGCGTCCACCGGCTGCTCGTCGAACAGCTTTTCCACATCGCCCACGTTCAGCACATCGCCCTTGACCAGCACCGGCGAGATGCCTTTTTCCGCCGCGCCCCGGAAAGCTTCGTCCAGAGCTGCGGAGTGCCCCGTGGAGAGGTTGTCGAAAACGACCGGCGTGTGCCCGGAGGAAATCAGCTTCCTGACCATGTGGGAGCCGATGTACCCGGCCCCGCCGCAAACCAATACCCGCATGGAATTTCTCCTCAATGTCTATATTTGTTTGGGTGCGATGCAGTCGGCACCCGGCCGAGCAAGCTTGAGCATCGCCGCAGCCGCGGCGGCGTACAGCCCTAATGGGGCAAAACCCGCGCTTTAATGGTAAAGGCGCGGGTTTTGAGGTCAATCAGGTCAGGCTTAACGGGCGCATTGCCCGGCTTCGCAGGTGGGGATGATGGCCGGGGGCGGGCCGGTGAGCCCGGCGGCTTCGCGCAGTTCTCCGGCCTTGCCGACGTTTTCCCAGGTGAATTCGGGCTCGGTGCGGCCGAAGTGGCCGTAGCTGGCCGTTTTTTCATAGATGGGCCGCTTGAGGTCAAGCTGCTGTATCATGTCGGCGGGCTTGAAGGAGAACACCCGCTGGAGGGCCTGGGAGATGGCCGCGTCGTCCACCAGCCCCGTGCCGAAGGTATCGGCCATAACCGACACCGGCTGGGCCACGCCGATGGCATAGGCCAACTGCACTTCGCAGCGGGAGGCCAGGCCGGCGGCCACCACGGTTTTGGCGGCCAGGCGGGCCACGTAGCAGGCGCTGCGGTCAACCTTGGAAGGGTCTTTGCCGGAGAAGCAGCCGCCGCCGTGGCGGCCCCAGCCGCCGTAGGT
>JAITVE010000335.1 GCA_031285975.1 Candidatus Adiutrix sp.
CAGTCCGCCGAAGGGTTTGGCGGGAGAGGCGCCAGGCCGCGCAGGGGGCCGGAGGCCAGGGGCTGGCGGATATCCAACGACCCGCGCTGGCACAGAATCATGGCCAGGCTGGTGGCGGACAAGACTTTGGTGAGGGAGGCCAGGTCGTAGATCAGGGCCGGGGTCACCGGCTCCAGGTTGCGGGTGCGGCCGCAACGACCGGCGCAAACCATCTGCGGCGGGGAAGCCGGGTCGCCCCAAAGGGCCACCGCGCCGGGGAAGGCCCCGGCGGTTACCCCGTGCTCCAAAAGGGCTTCCACCGCCGCCCTGGTGAAGGGCTCACTGCTCATGGGGGACGGCGGCGGCCAACTGCTGGCGCATACGCTCCCGGATGCGGCCCACCACCGAGGCGAAGGCTTGCTGGTCTTCCTTGTCCTCGATTTTTTTGCCCTGCTGTTTGGCCAGTTCGGGCAGGGGGTCGATGAAGACATTGTTCTTTTTCAGGCGAAAATCCAGGTGGGGCCCGGTGGCCGTGCCGGTGGCCCCGACTTTGCCTATCAGGTCGCCCTGGCTGACCACCGAACCTTTTTTCAGGCCCGGGGCCCAGTCGGAGAGGTGGGCGTACATGGTGGTGTAGGTTTCGTCGTGCTTGATGGTCACCAGCTTGCCGTAGCCGCCGCTCCAGCCGCAAAAAATCACCGTGCCGTTGGCCACGGCCGAAACCGGGGTGCCGGAGGGCGCGGCGTAGTCCACCCCCTGGTGCGGCCGCACTTTCTTGAAGATGGGGTGCTTGCGGGCCATGGAGAATTGCGAGGAAATGCGCTTGTACTGCAAGGGGGTGGCGAAAAAGCTCTTGATGCTGCTGCGGTATTCCGGGTCGTAATAGCCGACGAAGCCGTCTTTATTTTCGAAACGGTAATACTCGTACACCCGGCCCTTGTTGACCAGCTTAATCATTTCAATGGTCGGGGCGCCCTGGGGGCGGCCGTCGCTGTAGTCGCGGTTGTAGAGCACCTGGAAGGCGTCGTCCTTTTGAATGTCGGTGAAAAAATCGACGTCGGAAGCCAGCACTTCGGTGACGCTCAGGATGACGTTGGCGTCCAGCCCGGCTTTGGCCCCGGCCTCCCACAGGCTGGACGACACCGTGCCTTCGCTGGCCCTGCTGACGGTCAGCGGCATGGTGGCCAGGCTATAGCGCAGAAAGCCGCCGTCGCCCTTGGGCAGCAGCACCAGGGGCGCCTCGCCGGAGTCGGGATAGTATTCCAGGCGGGACAGTTCCGTCCGGCTCAGGTCGTTCCAATAGGATTTCACCACCGCGCCGGGGCGCACCACGCTCAAGCCGCCTTCGCCGGTGAGGGTTTCAATGATGGCCGGGCTGCCCTGGCGGGAGCCCACGCCCACGTCTTCCAAGGCTTTGCCAAGGCTGGAGCCGGGGGTGATGGTGACTTCGTTCCGCACCATCGCTTCCCGTTCGCGGGCCCAGAGTTCGTAGAAACCGGGGGCCAGGGGCGCGATTTCCGGCAGGGCGGCCGTTGTTTTCCGGGTCACTTTGGGGACGGGGTTCCGGGCTTCATCGGAAAACTTTTCCGGGGAATACCACCAGGCCAGGGCCGAGACCGCAGCGGCCAAAAACAGAATGAACGACACCCCCCAGACGCGGCGCGAGCGGCCCGGCTGGGAGCCCCGTGACAGGCGGCCCCAATCGGCGGCTTTCGGAGCGTCGTTATTCTTGGACGTTTTTGTGCCGTTGCCCGGTTTTTCCGGGGCGCGGGTTTCGGGGGCAATGGCTGGGCGGGCGCTCTCGTCCTGCTTCTTCACGGGAACTTCGGCGGGCGCGGCTTTTTCGGCCCGGCTTTTGTCCGGCTTTTCCGCGCCGGAAAGCACGGCTTTGGCCTTCTGCTCCACCACCGCGATTTTCGGGGGCTTGACCGGGCTGGCCTGAACGCTTTGATTGGCCTGGCTGGCCGAACTGGCCGGCCGGAACTGTTCCCGCAAGGTGTCCCGCAGGGACTCGCCCGCGTTGCCAGAACCGGACGGCGCTTTGGGCGCAACGGGCTGGCGGCTGAACCGTTCCCGCAGCTTTTGCCGCAGGGCCTCGGCCCCTTCGGACTCGGGCTGGGTTTGGGGCGGCGCGGCGGCTGGCTCAGGGGGCGCGACAACGCGGATATTTTCCGGCGTGCGGGCCGCTTCAACTGAGATTGACTGTGATTTCGGGGGCTCGGCAGAACGAAGCCGTTCCTGCGAAAGCTCTTCGCGCTCGAGGGCGGGAGCCGCCGCAGCAGCCGGGGCCGGTGGGGCTTCCTGCGGCGCGCTGCGGCTGAAACGCGCCCGCAATTTGCCCAAAAGTTTGCCGCCGCCGCTCTGGCTGGCGGCTGGCTCGGCCGCGTTGTTCGCCTTTCCGTTCGCGTGGGGCGCAACGGGCTTCACCCCGGCCAAAGGGTTGGGCCGGGGCGGAACCGGGCGGCTTTTGGGCCGGGCTATTTTCAGCTCTTCAAAGGCCTCGGGGGGCGGCGCGGGCTGGGGGCGCTGAGCCGCTTTTTTCGGCGCGGAATTGTGGCCGGTCAGGCCACGCAAAATCCCGCCCAGCTTGCCGCTGAAGCGGGTGAAAATATTACGGCGGCCCCGGCGGGGGGACTTTTTCGCGCTGGAAGACACGCGTGTCCGCCTGAACCGGGGGTTGTTCCTGTTCCAATTCATAGAATAATTAAGCGCTTAACTCGCGGCGGCGGCGGATTTGCTCCCGCTGGTGGGCGAAAATCCACTGCACGATGTCGTTCTGATCCTGCCCCTGGATGTCGGAAAATTCCACACCGTACACATAGGCCAGCCCGGCGTTGGGCTCGGGCACGTTTTTGACGTGGACAATGCGCCCGGCGATGTCCATCAGCCGGTTGTCGGTTTTTGGCAGTTGCAGGCCTATTTCAATAACCGCGCCGTCGGGGAACTCCATGGCGTGGCCGAAGGCCAGGCCGTATTCCGAGATGTCCAGCACCACGCCGTGGTTGGTGTAGCTTTTGCGGCTGGATTTTTCAGCCAAAAGGCCTATCAAAAGGGACAGCTTTTGGTCGATGCGGCTGAGAAGCTGCTGGGATTCCGTTTTCGCGTCCACCCGGACGGAATCAATGGTGCTGAGACGCCGCAGGATGGAAAACTGCCCGCGGGTAAAATCCGCTTCCGAACTCAGCACATTGAAGTAGAACTCAGCCGGCAAAGCCGCCCGCAACCCTTTTCGTCTTTCGTCGGTAGAAGACATAGCGCATATCCTTATAATCACTAAAACGCATAGGGCAATCACTGAAAAGCGTAGGGCCTATCCTTCATTGCGGGGGCCATAGGCAAATCCGTGACGGAGCGGATGGCGTCCCGCCCTTCGCGTTTGGCCAGATACAGTGCCTGGTCTGCCCAGTATACCATATCTTCGGCTGATTTGACCATAAAATGTTCGGTGCCCGCTATCCCTTGACTTATGGTCTGCCGAAAGGCGGCCCCGGAAATATTGAAAGGGCTCTCGGCCAGAATTTTCCGCAGCCGCTCGGCCAGCACATAGGCCTGATCCTGGTTGGTGTGGGGCAGGATGATGGCGAATTCCTCCCCGCCCACCCGGGCCGGCAGGTCGCTGCCGCGGGCCACGTCGGCAATGGCGCGGGCCACGGCTTTCAGCACTTTGTCCCCGGTTTGGTGGCCGAAATTGTCGTTTACGCTCTTGAAGTGATCCAGGTCGAGGCTCAACAGGCTGAGGTCAAAATTATGACGCTGGGCCTGGGCGAATTCCCGGTGCAGCACTTCGCTGAAAATGCGGCGGTTATACAGCCCGGTGAGGCTGTCGCGGGCGGCCATGTTGACGGCTTTTTGGTATTTGGCCACCGAGCTTAAGGCGGCCGAGGCGGCCGAGGCCACCTCCAGCAGCGTTTCCCGGTGGCGGATGGCCAGGTCGCTTTGCTGGTCGAAATACAGGATTAATTCGCCCAGCATTTGGTCGCCGCTATGCAAATCAAAGCTGATGCGGCTCCCCAGGGGCTTTTTCATGGCCGGGGCCTGGGAGGCGTCAAAATAGACCCGGGCCGGGTCGTCGTTCAAAATAACGGTGTTCGTTTCCAGGCAATAGGAAGATCCGGACAGTTCCTCGGTCAGGGACAGTTCCACCCGGCGCGCGCCGCACAATTTTTTGACGGAGTCGATGATGTATTTTTTCACGTCCGCCCGGTCCAGCCGCCCGGCCAGCCCATGATAAAAGGACACCAGCGAGCGGGACAGCTCGAACGGCATTGCGCCCGCGTCATCTTTGGCCGATTTCAAAACGGCCTTAAACGTCTCGCAGTGTTCCACCGTGGCCATAACCAGGCGGCGCAAGCGGGTCTCGTCCAAAGGTTTCCCCAGAACGTTGAAAACGCCGCCCGCCACCCAGTCCATGGCCCGTCCGAAATCCGGCTCCCCGGTGACGGCAATGACCTGGGCCGGGATGTCCAGCCTAT
>JAITVE010000351.1 GCA_031285975.1 Candidatus Adiutrix sp.
CACGGCCATGGCCGCCCACCTCTGGCAGACGGCGGGCCGACAGCCGGGTTTCCTCATCGGCGGGGCCAGCCTGGATTTTCCCAAACCCTGGCAGCGGGGCGGGGGCGAGTGGTTCATCATTGAGGGCGATGAATACGACAGCGCCTTTTTCAATAAAGTGCCGAAATTCCTGCATTACCGGCCGCACACCGTTATCCTGACCTCCATCGAGTTTGACCACGCGGATATTTACCCGAACCTCCAGGCGGTCATCGAGGCTTTCACCGAGTTGGTGAAAATCATTCCGCCGGAGGGGCGGCTCATTGCCAACGGCGACGACGCCCTGGTGCGGCAGGTGGCGGCCAAGGCCCGCTGCGCGGTGGAGTTTTACGGCCTGGGCGAGGGCAACGACTGGCGGGTGCTCGGTTTTGAGGCCGAGGACTGGAACTCGTCCTTTGAACTCATTGGCCCGGAAGGCTTTTACGCCCGCTTGTCCCTAAGCCGCCCGGGGGTGTATAATGCCCTTAACGCGGCGGCGGCCTCGGCGGCTTTCATTGGCGCGGGGGGCGACGGGCGCTGGCCGTCCGAAGCCTGGCGCAGTTTCAAGGGGGCCAAGCGGCGGCAGGAGGTTTTGGGCACCTTCGGCGGCGTGGAACTGGTGGATGATTTTGCCCACCACCCCACGGCAGTGGCGGAAACCCTCAAAGCCGCGCGCCGGGCCCGTCCCGAGCGCCGCATCCTGGCCGCCTTTGAGCCCCGCAGCAACACCAGCCGCCGGGCCGTCTTCCAAAAAGACTATGCCGAAGCCCTGGCCGGGGCCGACCTGGTCTTCCTGCGGCGGCCCACCGATCCGCATAAAGCCCCGGAAGGCGACCGCCTGGACATTGACCGCCTGGCGGTCGACCTGGCCCCCAAGGCCCGCCTTTTTGACGACGGCCCCGCCCTGGGCCGGGCTCTGGCCGAAGCCGCCCAGCCGGGGGACGTGGCGGTGGTGATGAGCAACGGCGGCTTCGACGGCCTGACTTCCCTTTTGCCCGCACTGCTTGCGCAGAACGGCGAACACAAATAACCAGGCTTATGACCATACCCAATGAACGGCTTATGCTGGAACGCTTAAAATATACGTTTGAAAACGAGGAACTGCTGAAAGCGGCCCTGACCCACCGCTCGGCTCCGGCTCACCCTGAAGAGGAGGGCGGCGAAACCGACAACCAGCGCCTGGAATTTTTGGGCGACGCGGTGCTGGACTTGATTATCAGCGACTTTCTCTACCACCGGCAGCCCCACTTGAAAGAGGGGGACATGTCCCGCTTCCGGGCCGGGCTGGTCTGCGAGGCCCGGCTGGCCGAAGTGGCCAAAAAGCTGCGGCTGGGCGAGGCCCTGATTCTGGGGCCTGGCGAGGCCCACGG
The DNA here is from genome assembly GCA_031285975.1 of Candidatus Adiutrix sp. GTDB lineage: Bacteria > Desulfobacterota > Desulfarculia > Adiutricales > Adiutricaceae > Adiutrix. The sequence goes on from JAITVE010000351.1 coordinate 1,389, forward strand.
CGGGGGCCGCAACAAAGCCTCGGTGCTGGCCGACGCGGTGGAGGCCTTGCTCGGGGCCATCTATCTGGACGGCGGCCTGGAAGCGGCCATGGACACGGCCCGGCGGCTGTGGAAACCCTATCTCAGCCGCCCGGAATCCTGGCTCGACATTCTGGCTGATTTCAAAACCCGCCTTCAGGAAGAAACCCAGGGGCGCGGCCTCGGCACCCCGGATTACGAACTGGTGGACGCCCAGGGCCCGGCCCACGCCCGGCTCTTCACCATGGCTATCAGCCTCGGCGGGCAGCATCTGGCCGAAGGCACCGCCGGAACGAAAAAAGAAGCCGAACAACTGGCGGCCCGGGAAGCCCTGGCCATCTTAAAAAACGAAGACACGGTAACACCGAACGCAAACTGAAACACCTAATTTCACGCCCACAGCGTTGGAGCACTTTACATATGATGAAGATTTTCATGGCCCTTATGCTGGCTTTCAGCGTCCCCGCCGCCGCAATGGCGGCTGAGGAGACTCCCGTCACCACCCTGACCGTGGCGAAGGCTGACAACTCGGCCACCACCTTTCAATACGGCAGCCCGTCCGCCGAGGAAGCCGAAGAACCTGCCGAAGCTGAAACGGCCCCGGCCGAGCCCCGCCAGCTTCAGCGCAGCAAATCCCGGCCCAAGGTCGTGACCTACGGCCAGCAGGAAAGCGCCCCCTCCGCCGCCGCCCCCACAGAGCAGCCCGAAGCCGCCGGGGAAGCGCGCCCAGCGCGGCGCGGCCAGGGCAACACGTCCCAAACCACCACCTTCGAGTACCGGCGGCCCGCTCCGCCGGAAGCGGCCCCCAAGGCTGAGAAACCCAAAGCCGCTGAAAAGCCCAAGCCGGTCAGGCGCACGCCGAGCCAGCCCCAGTCCACCACCTTTGAATACCGCCGCCCCGCCCCCGCTGAAACAGCGGCCCCGGCCCCCAAAGCGGCGGAGCCCAAAGTGGCTGAAGAGCCCCCGGTGAAGGAAGAGCCCGCCGAACCTGTGGTCACCACCATTCAATATCAGCGGCCCGAGCCCGCCGAAGCGGCGGAAGCGGCCAAAGCCGACCCGGCCCCGGCGGAACAGCCGGAACCGGCGGCGGCTCCGGCCCCCGAAGCTCCGGCGGAGGCGAAAGACACTCCGCAGGAAGCGGCCGCAGCAGAAGCGGCTGAGGCGGAAACGTCACCGGCGGAATCCCCGTCGGAAGAAACCGAGTCTTCGGCGGCTGAGGGCGAGTCCCCGGATGAAGGTGAAGCCGCCGCCGAAGCGGCCAAAGCCCCGGCGGAAGAGCCCCGCTATACCACCCTCAACCAGCGCAGCGAAGAGCTGGACATGGCCAAGCCCGAAGCGGCGGCTGCGGAAGGGCGGGCCCCCACAGCGCGAATTCCCCGGACGAAACAGGCTCCGGCCTCCGCGCGCTCTCCCCTGCCCACCCCGGCCTTTGACGGCAGCACCAGCTTCAATGTGGCCGGCATTTACGTCAACTGCCCGGACAATGACGAGGCCGCCTGCGGCCAGGCCGCCGAGGATTTCAAACTGATGTTCCCCAAAGATCAGACCGCGCCCTACGTCATGCTTCGCAAGGACGGGCGCGGCTACCTGGCCCCGGATTCCAAACGCACCATCAGCTTTAGCTGGCAATTTTTGGGCGACAACGCCATCCTCTTCCTCATGGAAGACGCGCGGCGCCGCAAGGTGGAATACCGCACCGAAGGCCGCTACCTGCGCAACATGGTCACGGGCGACCTGTTTTACATGAGCCTGACCGACGACGAATGGAACGTGGAGCCCGAGCCTTTCAGCCAACTGCAAGCCCGCAAGGAAAAAGAGCGGAAAGAGCAGCTTAAAAAGGAAGGCAAAAAATGAGCGCCCCCCATAAAGCCGGTTTCGTGGCCATCGTGGGCGCGCCCAACGCCGGGAAGTCCACGCTGCTCAATCACATTCTGGGGGAGAAGGTGGCCATTGTCACCGCCAAGCCCCAGACCACCCGCCACCGCATTCTGGGGGTGCACACCCAAAGCGAGCCCCCGGCCCAACTGGTTTTTTGGGATACGCCGGGCCTGCACCGGCCCGGTAAAGTGCTCTTGAACCAGGAAATGATGAACCGGGCCCTGTCCGCCCTGACGGACAGCGACGTGGCCCTGTGGGTGGTGGACAGCCTCAAGCGCGGCGCGGAACACCAGACCGCGCTGGAAGCCTTGCTCCAGAACCGCCGCCCGCTGGTTGTGGCCGTCAACAAAACCGACGCGGCCAGCGACAAAGGCCAGCTTTTGCCCCTCATTCAGGAGATTCAAACCCAGGCCGAACCAGCGGCCATTGTGCCTGTTTCGGCCCGCACCGGCGACGGAGTGCCCGCTCTGCTGGCGGAAATCATCCGCCTGCTGCCGGAAAACCCGCCGTTTTACCCCGAGGATACCCTCACCGACCAGCCGGAGCGGGACATTGCCGCCGAGATGGTGCGCGAGGCGGTGTTCAAGCTCACCAGCCAGGAAGTGCCGTATTCCACAGCGGTGACCATCGACGAATTCAAAGTGGAAGGGGCCCTGGTGCGCATTGCCGCCACTATCCACGTGGAAAAGGACAGCCAGAAGCGGATTGTCATCGGGGCCAAAGGCGCGATGCTCAAAAAAATCGGGCAGACCGCCCGCATTAATATTGAGCGCATGGTGGGTTCCAAGGTGTTTTTGCAGCTTTTTGTCCGCACGACTACGGATTGGACGAAGAAGCATTCGACTCTTTTGGAGTTTGGATACCAGGGGTGAGGGGCGGTCTCGGCCAATAGTTGCCCCACTGGAAATGGATTCCTGCCTCCGCAGGAATGACGAGGTAGGGGAGACGGCGGGGGCGATACCTTTCATGGTCGGCGGCCCCACAGAAAAGGCATGGATACCGGCCTTCGCCGGTATGACGA
>JAITVE010000353.1 GCA_031285975.1 Candidatus Adiutrix sp.
TTCGCCCTCCAGGGGGTTGTGCGGCGGGCCTTTGGCGGCGGCGACCTGCGCGGGGGTGTCGCCCCAGGACGCGCTATGGGGAAAGGCTGCCACCGGCTGGCTTTGCGCCGCCAGGGGCGGGGCCTGGCACAATAGAAATAAGGTCAGGAAGATTCCCGCAAAGGTGAAAATTCGGCTGGGGGAATTTTTGTATGTCATGTGTTTCACTTCGCAACTCTTGCAGTTTATCGCTTCATGCCCGTTTCGTACGCAACATAAATTATGTATGCTGATGTCTACTATATCGCAAAGCGGAGCGGGGCACAAGCCGGGGCATCCCAGCGGAGGTAGGCAAGGCGGTTTTGCGGGCAAAATGTTGGGTTTTTATTTCCCATAACGACCATAATATGATACTATACCATGAATCATCGTCCCATAGGTGGGGCAGGGCGAGGGGAAGACCTCGCCGGAACCCGGCTTGTCTGCTGGATTGCATCACGGCGGCGGCGCGGAATTCGTTGGTTGCGAATGGCAATTATGGAAACTTATGATTTAGTTATATTGGGCGGCGGCCCGGCGGGGCTGACGGCGGCGGTGTACGGCCGCCGGGCCGGTCTGCGCACGCTGGTGGTGGAACGCGAAAGCCACGGCGGGCAAATCAACATGACCAGTTCCGTCGAGAACTGGCCGGGCGCCAAGGCTGTCAACGGCTTTGAACTGGGGGCCAGCTTTTCGTCCCACGCTGAAAGTTTGGGCGCGGAATTCCTGTCGGCCCAGGTAGAAAAGCTCCGGGCCGAGGGCGGCCGCCGCTTTGTGGTCACCAGTGCGGGGGAGATTGAAGCCGGGGCGATAATCATCGCCACCGGGGCCAGCGCCAGCCGTTTGGGCGTCTCCGGCGAGGCCGAGTTCACCGGGCAGGGCGTGAGCTATTGCGCGGTCTGCGACGCGCCCTTTTACCGGGGCCAGACCGTGGCGGTTATCGGCGGCGGCAACACCGCCGTTGAGGAAGCCGAATATTTAACCGCCTTTGCCGCCAAGGTGTACCTGGTGCACCGCCGGGGCGAGTTCCGCGCCAACCGCAGCGCCGTGGACAAGGCCTTGGCCAACCCTAAAATCGAGCCGGTGCTGCACAGCGTGCCCCTGGCCGTGGAGGGCGACTCCAGCGGCGTGACGGGCTTGCGGATTAAGAATGTGCAGAGCGGCGAAGAAACCAGCTTGGCCGTGAGCGGGGTGTTTATTTTTGTGGGCACCGTCCCCCACAGCGGCTTTTTGCGGGACTTGGTGACCCTTGACCAGGGCGGCTGGGTGGTCACCGGGCCGGGGCTGTCCACCAATGTGCCCGGCGTGTTCGCCGCCGGGGATGTGCGCGACACCGACCTGCGGCAGGTGGTCACCGCCGCCGCCGACGGGGCCCGTGCGGCCATGAGCGCCTACCGCTATCTCAGCGACTCTGGTCGCGTCAGCCACTAAGCAGCCGAATCACTCAGCCGGTTGCCTGAACCATATAAATACAAGATGCCGGGGGACTTGAAGCCTCCGGCCCTGAAAGCGAGTATATAGATGTTGACTTTTACTGTTGAAAACGGACTGGGAACCTTTGTGCCGACTGACCAGAAGGAAGCCGACCGCCAGAACGAACAGCTTCGCGCCCTGGTGGTGGGCGTGGGCAACGGCGATGTGGAACTGGAAAAGGCCGAGGCCGATGTCCGGGCGATGATACAGAAGGATGCGCAGTTCCTGGAGGGCTATACTCTCCTGGCCGAAATCGTGGGCGGCGAGGACGACGAGAAGGCCGAAAAAGTGTACCTGGACGGCTACCAGGCCGCGCTGAAGGTTATGCCCAAAGATTTCAACGGGCCCCTGGACGCGGAAAACACGGTCGTCCAGTGCTTCCTGCGCTGCCACACCGGCTTTGTGGAATCCCTGGCCGCCAAGGGGCAGTACAAGGAAGCCATTGCCGCCGCCCGCCGCCAGCTGATGCTCGACCCCGGCGACCTCTTTGAGCGCGAACGCGAACTGGGCGAAATGCACATCATGGACGGCCAGTACGACGAGGCCCGCCGCATTCTGGAAGAGCAGGCCAAGTCCCGCGCCACGGCCCTCTACAGCCTGGCCTACATAGACTTCCTGGCCGAAAAGTACGCCGAAGCCGCCGCCCGCCTGCGCCAGGCCTTCCTCCTGGCCCCCTATGCGGCGGACTTCATCACCGGCCGCATGACTTCCCCCAACCTCTTCTGGCAGGCCGGGCCCCGCGCCCCTCAGTTCCAGGACGAACTGATGTACGTTGAAACCCTGGGCGGCGAAATCTGGACGGCGGACAACGAAGCCCGCGCCTTCATGGAATGGCTGAGCCAGACCTCGGCGGCCATGGGCGACCGGGCCGCCATGGCCGCCATTTCCGAGAAAAGCTTTGCCCAGGGCGAGGCCGGGGCCAAAGAGGCCGACGAGTTCATGGCCCTGTGGAACAAGGCCGGGGTGGCGGCGGACGCTTTGGTGCAGGAAGTGAAGAACCCCGAGAGCGGCGAAAAGATGCGCCCCTGGGAGCTTTTGGCCGTCTACCACGACCAGATGAGCGAGGAAAACGGCTTTTACGAGGAAGAAGAAGAGGACGGCTGCGGTTGCGGCTGCGGCGGTCACGACCACCGGCACTAAGTTTTTCGGAGGGTGGTCTCCACCCCATTTATTCTATCTATCATGAGGTTTTGTCCGATGGAAAAGCAGAACGCCTACAAAATTTTGCAGGAACGCGGGTACATTTACCAGACTACCGGCGACAAGGAGCTGATGGAGCTTTTTGACAGGGAAGTGGTCACCGCGTATATAGGGTTCGACATCACCGCCGATTCCCTCCACGTAGGCCACATGCTCCCCATGATGGCGCTCTCCTGGCTCGATCGCACCGGGCACCGCCCCATCACCCTGATGGGCGGCGGCACCACTATGATCGGCGACCCCAGCGGGCGCAACGAAATGCGCAAGCTCATGACCCGAGAGACCATTTTGCAAAACATGGAGGGCATCCGGCCCCAGGCGGCGAAATTTATCAGCCTGCACCAGGGCGGCAAAGCCCTGATGGTGGATAACAGCGACTG
>JAITVE010000183.1 GCA_031285975.1 Candidatus Adiutrix sp.
CTCTGCCCTGGGGGTCTTGAAACAGCGTTACGGCGGCCGCCTGGAAGAAGCCCGCCTGGCCGAGGCCGATTTGCGCGGGCTGGTGGAATTGCAGGAACGGGCCCTGGAAGACCAGAAAGCCCGGCTGGGCCGCCTGGAACCCCTCATCGACCACTTCTTTAACGCCGCCCATTCCGATGAAGCGGCTGAGGGCCGTGAACTGGCCGGTTTCCTGAAAGATGAAAACCGGGCCCTCCTGGCCGACGGGGCCCCCGAGTCCCCGGCTTTGGAAGCCCAACTGGCCGCCCGCCTGGAAAAGCTGCACCCCCTGGTGTCCTTCCTGGCCAAAGCTTTTGTGAATAACGTCTCGGAACTCTCCGAAGCCCGCGACGGCCGCGAGGATTTGCTGAAGCAGCTGGAAGATACCCTGGGCGGCCTCAAAGCCCTCACCGCCGGAGACCGCCGCGCCGCCCTGGCCGAAGATTTGGAGCGGGCCGTGGAAGAGCGGGACGCGCTGGCCAACCAGCTGGCCCAGGCCGGTTCCACCCGCGCCGTTTTGGAGAGCAGCCTGCAGCACCGGGAATCCGAATTGCTGGAACTGCGCAGCGAGGCCTTTGGCCTGGCCCAGGATCGGGAAGAACTGCAAAAAGACCGCGAGGAACTGCAAAAGGCCCGGGAAGAATTGCAGCAAGCCCTGGCTGAAAAAACCGAAGAAGTGGCCGCCCTCAAGAGCGAACTGGCCCAGGCCGACCGCGACCTGGCCGAGAACGACGGCCGCCTGGAAGCTTCCTGGGCCGCCTTGAATTACCTGGGCACCCGTGCGGGCGACCGGCTGGGGGCCATGCAGAACCGGCTCGATTCCCAGGCCCGCCAGGTCGATACCCTCAGCCTGGAATTGAAACGCCGCGAAAGCCGCGTCAAAGAACTGGAAGACCGCCAGGATCAACTGGCCCTCCTGTACTGGACGCTCATTTCCAAAAGCCTGACCGCCGGGCCCGGCGCGGCAGCTTTGAGCCTCCCCGCCCCGGCCGACTTCCGGGGGCCGGAAGTTCCGGCGGCGCAGCATCTTCCCGGCAACGAGCCCGAAGACCAGGCCCTCCAAAGCGGCGGCCACGGCCTGGGCAAGGGGCTTTTGGAAGGCGTGCGCAAAGCGGCTCGCCGCAGCCTCTTCACCCTGATTATGGCTGGCGGCCTGGTGATGGCCGGTTCCTTCCCGGTTGCGGCCATGCCTGCGGGCGATGCGGGCTTGCCGTTCCCGCTGGCCCCGTCAACCATGGCCCCGAATTTTTCCGTGGCCGAGCCGCTAATGCTGCCCGCTCCCGCCGCGATGCAGACTCCCGTCCCCGCGCAGGCGGAAGCCCCGGTGCACTTGTATTCGCGCCTTGATTCCAGCTACATCGGCCGGGCCGTGGGCCTGGAAATGGTGGAGTCCGGCCCGCGCCTGGCGGGCCGCCCGGCGGTGGAAAAACGTTTGGCGGCTTTGGTGGACGAACTGGCCGCCGCCCAGGGCCTGAGCAACGGCGAATTTTTGCGCCTTCTGCGGGCCGCCCGCGCGCCGGAAAGCGCCGTCCACCTGGCCGATTTCGAGGGCCGCAGCGGCGGCCTGGCCCTTCTGGAGCCGCACTTCCCCAAGCTGACCCGCCAACTGCGGGCCTGGCCCGAGAGCGTGTTGACCTCCCGGCGGCTAACTGGCCTGATGAAAAGCGCGGCGGATTTCAAGCCCTCAGAGGGCGGGTTTTGGGAACGCCTGTTCTTTGATTTCCTGGCCGCCCGCTCCCCGGAAGCGGCCTTGACCGCGCTGTTGGATCACCTGAACCAAAAGCAGCAAACCGCGGTTATGCGCCCGGAATACGCGGGCCGCCTGGCCCCCTTGACCGAGCTGGAAAACATGGGGCCGGATTCCTTCGTCAAATTCATGGCCGGGCACATTAAAAGCGGCTGGCCGGGCCGCGACGGCCGCATCCGCGACCTGGCCGCGCAGCGGCTGGCTGGCGACCTCTACTTTTCAGCCCGCCTCTTCAAGCTGCCGCTGACGCTTTTGGCCGCCCTGGGCCACCAGCAGGCCGAGGACGGCGAGGACTTCTTCCGGCGCGGGGCCACCTGCGCCCTCCACACCCTGGCGGCCGACCTGGCCGCCCTGACCCGCGAGTCCGGCCTCCTCTGGCAGGAAGGCCGCCCGCCCCTGTGCGACCTGGACGAAGCCCTGGCCGGGCGCGAAGGCCCGGCCTTCATCGAGGAAGTGTACCGCAAAAAAATGGCCCTGGTCATGGCTTTCAACAAAACCATGAACGCGGGCAACAGCCTCCTGCCGGACTTGCGCGGCCTGTCGCGCCGCCGGGTCGGCTGAGAGGCTCTTCCGCAACATCCCACCAAAAAAGGAAACACCCATGAGTGAGCTCCATATAAAACCCCTGTCCACCACCGCCATCGGTTCCACACCCTACGCGGAGGCTGAAGAAGCCGTTCAGGCCATGAGCAGCCTGGACATCCCGGCCTATCCCCAAATGGTGAAAATTTCCCCCTGGGAAGACATGTTCCTGGGGGCCCTGGACGGCCTCCCGGCCCTCATCATTGACCGCGAGGCCCGCACTGTCCGCGCCAAACGGGCCGACCGCGAAAACGACCTGGCGGATTTTTACACGAAATTCATGAGCGGCGACCGCGACTTCCTGGCCTTGCCCCCCGAGGCCCGCCACGGCTTCGACGCCTTCCTGGAACGGGCCGCCGCCGACCCCAAATACGGCCCGGACTTCCTCAAAATCCATGTCGTCGGCCCCCTGACTTTCGGCCAGATGGTCATGCTGGAAGACGAAAAAAACGCCCTGGTGGATGACCCCGAACTTCTGGAAGTCATGGCCCTGGCCCTGGGGGGCAAGGCCGCCTGGGCCGCCGCCCGCCTGCGGGCCCTGGGGCGCACGCCGGTGGTGTTCATTGACGAGCCCGGCCTGTCCAGTTTCGGCTCGGCCTTCTCCACCCTCACGGCCGAGACGGTCATCAAAACCATGGGCTCGGCCTGTGAAGTGGTGCGCGCCGAGGGCCCGGCCCTCATCGGCTGCCACATCTGCGGCAACACCGACTGGTCGATGATGATGGAAACGGGCATTGACATCGTGAATTTCGACGCCTTCGAAATCATGGAACAGTTCAGCCTTTACCCCAAGCAGCTTCGCGCCTTTTTGGAAAAGGGCGGCTACGTGGCCTGGGGCATCGTGCCCTCCCTGGGCTATTCAATGGATTTGACCGCCGACTTCCTGGCCAAAAAGCTGGACGAAGGCTGGCGGGCGCTGGACAAAAAAGGCGTGCCCCGCGACCTTTTGGCCGGGCGCTCCCTCATCACCACCGCCTGCGGCCTGAGTATGCTGCCGCCCGACCTGGCCCTGGCAGCCACCAAAATGAAAACCGCCGTGGCTGAAAAAATGCGCGAAATGATCTGAGGCGTGGCGTGCTGGCTGAACTGACCGTTAAAAATCTGGCCCTCATCGATTCGCTGGTCATCGCCTTCGGCCCCGGCGCGAACGTTATGACCGGCGAAACCGGCGCGGGCAAAAGCATCCTGGTGGGGGCCCTGGGGCTCCTTTTGGGCCGCCGGGCCACCGCTGATTTAGTCCGGGCCGGGGCTGAGGAGGCCGAAGTTTCGGCCTTCTTTCAACTCGACGACCCCGAGAGTTTAGCCCTCGTGCTGGAGCCCCTGGGCATTGAGCCTGCGGACGACCTCATCCTGCGCCGGGTGGTCACCGCCGCCGGGCGCAGCCGGGCCTATTGCAACGGCACGCCCATTCCGCAAAACCAGTTGGCCGCCGTGGGCGAGGAACTCCTGTCCATCTCCGGCCAGCACGACCAGCAATCCCTCCTGAAAGCCGCCAGCCAACTGCATTTCCTCGACCGCTTCGGCGGGCGGCGCGGCCTGCTGGACGACATGCGCGCGGCCTGGCAGGCCTGGGGCGCGGTTTCCGGCGAATTGAAAGCCCTGGAAAGCCAGCTCAAAGAGGCTGAGGAAAAGCGCGATTTATACGAATTTCAGCGCGACGAATTGAAGAAGGCCGCTCTCATCCCCAATGAGGACATGGATCTCTTGGAAGAAAAAAACCGCGCCAAAGACGGAGGCCGCCTCTTGGAAAGTTTAGCCTCAGCGGCGGAACTGTTAGGCGGCGAACCGGGCAACGTGGTGGAAAAGCTGGGCCGGGCCCGGCGCGGCCTGGAAAAAGCGGCGGGCATTGACCCGCGCTTTGACGAGGCCTTCACCGTGGTGAACGAAAGCTATCACCAACTGGCCGACCTGGCCGCCGAGCTTGAGGGCATGGGCCGCGATTTGGAAGTCGATCCCGACCGTTTGGAATGGGTGGACGAGCGGCTGAACACCCTGGCCAAATTTAAGCGCAAATACAACATGACCCTGGCGGAACTCATTGAGCGGGAACGCTTTTTGACGGAGTTGCTCAACCGTTTGGACGGCGCGGGCCTGGACTTGGCCCGTCTGCGGCGGGAGTCAACAACGGCCCTGGAAAAATCGCTGCGGGCTGCCGATAAGCTGCACAAAGCCCGCCAGGCCGACGGCGAGCGCCTGGCCGGGCTTCTGGCCGAAGGCTTGCGCCCGCTGGGTTTCCCGCGTTTGGAAATGCGGGTGGCCGTGGAGGGCGCTTCCGATGAAGACGGCGGGGCCGAGAAACGCCTCGGGCCCAACGGGTATGACCGGGTGGAATTTTTGTTCTGCCCCAACCCTGGCGAGGGCATGAAACCCTTGTCGAAGATAGCTTCCGGCGGCGAGTTGTCCCGCGTGATGCTGGCGTTGAAAACCGTTCAGGAGCGGCCTGGCGACCAGCTGTTGGTTTTTGACGAAATCGACAGCGGGCTGGGCGGCATTACCGCCGAGGCGGTGGCCGCCCGCATGGCCGATTTGTCCAGGCATCACCAAACCATTGTCATTACGCATTTGCCGCAGATGGCCGCTCTGCCTGGCCGCCACTTCGTGGTGGCCAAAGAGCCTGACCTCGCGGCTGGGCGCACCGTCACCACCATCACCCCGTTGAGCCGGGAGCAACGCTCCGCCGAGTTGGCCCGTATGCTGGGCGGGGCGTCCCCCGGCCCGGAGGCCGTGGCCCTGGCTGAAAAATTACTGGGGTAAATAAGAGCCTACAGTTCCAGCGACAGCCCTTCGGAGGCGAGCTCAACGCGCAGGGAGCCGCTGCTCATGACTTGGTAGGCGCGGGTTTTTTCCAGATTGTCAAGAAGTTTGGCGTCGCTGTGTTCCGGGTCGTGGTGGAAGAGGAAGAAGTAGCCCGCTTCGGCCCGCATGGCCAGTTCCAGCGCGCCGAAAGAGGTGGAGTGGCCCCAGCCTTCACGGGCCACGCTTTCCAGGTAGGTGTATTGGGTGTCGCTGATGACCACGTCGGCTCCGGCCATGAAGTCCACAAAGCGGGCGGTCTCGCGGCTATTGTCGTCGGTGAATTCATAGTCGGTGGCGTAAACCACCGAGCGACCGCCGCCGCTGACGCGAAAGGCCAGGCCGCCGCCGGGGTGGGGCAGGGGCAGGGCCGCGACCGTCAGGCCCCCCACGGTGAGGCCAGCCTCGGGAAAGCTGTGGAAGCTGAGGTCGGCCCCCATGTCGCTCAAAGAGATGGGGAACATTTGGGGGGCTTTTTGCTGGCTGCCGAAGGCTTCGGCCAACTGGCCGCCGTCGTGGCCGTAGAGGGAAATGCGGTTGCCCACCCCGTAGGCGGGCGCGAAAAAGGGAAAGCCCTGAATGTGATCCCAGTGGGTGTGGCTCAACAGAATGGTGATGTTACGCTCGGCCGGGGGGCAGGGGTTGATGAGGTTTTCCTTGAAATTGATGAGGTCGAGGTCGTTTTCCGGGAAAAATTGCTCGGGGCACATGTCCAGCCCCAGGCGGCGGATGCCGGAGCCCGCGTCCAGAATCACCCGGTCGGCGCCCAGGGTCACTTCCACGCAGGGGGTGCTGCCGCCCACCGGGTGCAGCAGGTGCGAGGGCAGCCCGGCGATGAAATCCGCCACCCGGCGGGGGTCGGCCAACGGCACATCCAGGGCCAGAGCCAAAATCTGCTCCAGCTTCCAGGTGATGTCCGCCGCATGAAAGGGCGCGGGTATGGAACCCCGCACGCCCCAAAATTTTATCTTCAATGCACTCTCCCCCTCTCTGGATCGGGCCGAGCTAACGAGGCCTACGCACTTCCCATGTATACCATCTTTATCACCACTTAGCAAACATCCGTTCCAAACTCGTGTGCCGCGCCGGATTATTGCTCCCGGTTCCCGCCCACAGCCAGGGCCACTTCCTCGAACAACTGCGGCCAGGCGCTTTTGGTGACGCGGCCGGTTTCCAGGAATTTGAGGGAGAGGTCGCGGGCCGCGTTCAGGGCCGCCGGGGCCAGGGCCTGGTCGAGCCTGGCGGCCACGGCCACAGCCAAGCGGGCGTTTTCCCCGAGGCTGACGGCGGCGGCTTCCACAGTGGCGGCCAGGTTGCGCTCAATCATTTTCAGGGTGCAGTCCCGGGCCAGGCGCACCAGCCACAGGCCGTGACCGTCGTCGGTTTCGCGCAGCACATTTTCAGCGGCCACGGTCAAAAGTTTCAAACCGGCGGCCAATTGGTCGGGGGCCACGGCCCGCCGCTCCACCAGTTTCAGGGCCAGGTCGCGGGCCAGGTTAACGGCTGCCGAACGGTTTACGGTCATGGTCAGTTCCCCAGCAAGACGCCGATGGGCTTGAGCCCCTCGATGTTGTCGCAGGTGAATTTAATCATGGCCATAGCCGGGACGGCGATGAGCATCCCCACCGTGCCCCACAGCCAGCCCCACAGGAACAGGGCG
>JAITVE010000272.1 GCA_031285975.1 Candidatus Adiutrix sp.
AGACCAATTTCAAAACGGATGCCAATGGGGAAGGTATAAAACAGCGGATTGTTAAGCTCCCGGCCAAAAATTTCAGTCAAATATATGTCAAACTTAAAGCGCATCTCACCGCCTCCCACAAAATACGCCCCTCAAATATGGAGAGAAATCGGCGAAGAATCCTGTCAGCCCGGTTTTCGCCGGGGTGACGGGATTCTTTGTAGGTTATGCGTGGAAATCGTCGCCCTGGAAGGGGGCGCGGCGGTTGGGGCAATCCTCTTTGGTGCAGAGCTGGCAGCTGTGAAATTTTTCGGTGGTCTGGAAATAGACGCCGGACACGCTCTTGCCGGGATCCATGAGTAAGCTGGGCAGGAGGTTCACGCCAACCTGCCCCGGAAATTCGCCCATTAATTCAAAGAGCGGGCGTTGTTCCACAAGCGGCCATTCATTGGGCAGGGAGCCGGGGTTCATGGCCGAAACTTCGTTGAATTCGAAGCGGCTCCGCAGCATTTCCTCCATCTTCCGCACGGCCTGGTGGAGGGTAACGATCATAATCTCATTGGCCATGAAGTTTTCCAGGCCGCTGAGGCCTTTGGCCCACTCGTCGAGCTCGCGGCCGCAGGTACCCACATAGGGGAAGGCCCAGGGACTTTCGGTCACGTGCTTGGCCAGGAGGCCGCTCTTGAAGATCACGCCGTCCAGCGACACCTTGCCCTCCCCCGCGGCCTCGGGGCGCACGATTTTGAAGGCCACTTTGGGCCGGGCCAGGCTCTGGGCCACCGGGAGCAGGGCCTCCAGGCGGCGTTCGCTGCTGCTGCCGGGCTTGACGCGCAAACGCTTGTAGATGACCCGGTCTTCATACGACACTTCGATGTCCTGTAAAATCACGTGTTCCGACATGTTAGCCCTTCCTGAATTTTTTCATAAGCATGATTATCGACACAATGACCGACCCGGCCGCGAAACCGACCCCGGCGTTGAGCACGAGCGGCCAGAACCAGGTCGGCGGCCAAGCGGCCATGGCCGCCGACAGCGGATGCAAAAACGGCAGCCCGTGGGCCAGAATGCCTCCGCCCACCAGGAACATAGCCGCCGTGCCCGCCACCGCCAAAAAGCGCATCAGCACCGGGGCCGCGCCCACTAGCATGTTCCCGGCTTTGTGCCGCCAGCCCTGGCCATGGCTTTTGTCCAGCAGCCAGAAGCCCAAATCGTCGAGCTTGACAATGCCGCCCACCAGGCCGTAGACCCCGACGGTCATCAGTAAGCCTATCAATATCAACACGGCGGCCCGGATATACAGGGGAGAGTCCGCCGGGGTGATGCCCAGGGCGATGACGATGATCTCGGCCGAGAGGATGAAATCAGTGCGGATCGCGCCCTTGATTTTGTCCCGCTCCGCCTCCGGCGACGGGGGCTCCGGGGCGGGGCCCTCCCCTTCCGCCTCGGGCGTTTTCCCGGTTTTATGCAGAAAGCTGTGGGCCAGCTTTTCGGCACCCTCAAAACAAAGATAGCTGCCGCCCAGCATCAACAGGGGGGTGATGAGCTGCGGGGCCAGCGCGCTGATGACGAGGGCCGCCGGGATGAGCAGGGCCTTGTTGACCAGCGAACCCTTGGCCACGGCCCAGACCACGGGCCACTCCCGTTCCGAGCGCACGCCGGAGACCTGGCGGGCGTTCAAGGCCAGGTCGTCGCCCAGGACTCCTGCGGTTTTTTTGGCCGCCATTTTAGTCATCAGGGCCACGTCGTCCAGCACGGCGGTGATATCGTCCAGCAGGGCCAGCAGACTGAATGCGGGCATAGAAAAAACCTCCATCGGCGATTCTGGATTGTGACATGCTTTGGCGGCTGTGGCAATAGAAAAAGACACCTCAGCGAAAAAGCGAGACTTGACTCCCCGGGATAAAATGCGTATATTAAAAAGGTCGGAAGCGCGCTAACGCTTCCGACCTGAGACCGACCATCTTTTCAGACTTGAAATTGGGCCCCCCACAGGACGCGACCTTGTGGGGGGCCATGTTTTTGGGTTATCGAAAAGTGCCTACTATCTTCCCTGTTACGAGAAGAAGCGGCGGACTATCCAATGCACCAGCAAACCGGCGATTATACCGGCTGCCACGTTCCCGAGGAAAGCATCCAGTGGAACCTCCTTTCCAGGTCGATCCCGGGAAGATAATAACAAAATTTCGGGTACGAATCAATGGAGAATAAAACCGGGCCAAACAAACCATATAAAAAGACGCGAACAGGCCGATTCGCGTCTTTTTATAATATATAGCGGCGGCAAACAGCGTGCCGCCCTGGCGCAGGTTTACAACCTGAAATCCCGCGCGCCTTCGGTGACCATTTTTTCTAAATAGCCGCCGACCATGGTGCGGATTTTTTCTTTGGGGATGTTTTTCAGTTCATCGACCACGAGTTTGGCGCCGCGCTCTTTGGTGTCCGGGCTGGCGTAGTCTTCAAGGTATTCCTTGAGGGTGATGAGGGCGTTGGGGTGGCAGCAGTTTTGAATCTGGCCGCTTTTGCATAAACTCATGAAGCGGTCGCCGGTGCGGCCTTCGCGGTAGCAGGCGGTGCAGAAGCTGGGGATGTAGCCGAGCTTCATGAGCCAGTTGACCACTTCGTCCAGGGTGCGGTTGTCGCTGACTTCGAACTGGGCGGAATTTTCCTCTTCCGGCTCCGGCTCGTAATAGCCGCCGACGCTGGTGCGGGAACCGCCGCTGATTTGGGAAACGCCCAGGGCCAGCACGCGTTCGCGGCAGGCCTGGCTTTCGCGGGTGCTGATGATGATGCCGGTGTAGGGCACGGCCAGGCGGGTGACGGCCACGATTTTGGCAAAGGTGTCTTCGTCAATGCCGTTGTCGAAGACGTTGGGGTCGATGTCGTCGGCGCGCTTGATGCGGGGCACGCTGATGGTGTGGGGGCCCACGCCGTGGACGGCCTCTAAATGCTCGCCGTGCATGAGGAGGGCCGCGAATTCATAGCGGTAGAGTTCCAGGCCGAAGAGAACGCCCAGCCCCACGTCGTCAATGCCGCCCTCCATGGCCCGATCCATGGCTTCGGTGTGGTAGGCGTAGTTGTGCTTGGGGCCGGTGGGGTGGAGCTTTTCATAGCTCTCTTTATGGTAGGTTTCCTGGAACAGGATGTAGGTGCCGATGCCCGCGTCGCGCAGTTTGCGGTAATTTTCCACGGTGGTGCCCGCGATGTTGACGTTGACCCGGCGGATGACGCCGTTTTTGTGCGTAATGCCGTAAATGGTCTGGATGGATTCGAGGATGTATTCGATGGGGTTCATTTTCGGGTCTTCGCCGGATTCCAGGGCCAGGCGTTTGTGGCCCATGTCCTGCAAGGCCACGGCTTCGCGGGCGATTTCTTCCTGGGTCAGTTTTTTGCGGGCGATATTTTTATTCGCGGTGTGGTAGGGGCAGTAGACGCAGCCGTTGATGCAGTAATTCGAGAGGTAGAGCGGGGCGAACATGACGATGCGGTTGCCGTAAAAATCCAGCTTGATCTGGCGGGCCAGGCTGTACATTTCGTCGTTCATTTCCGGCAGGTCGCAGGCCAGGAGCACCGAGGCCTCGCGGTGGCTCAGGCCTTTGCGTTCCTTGGCTTTCTCCAGGATGGAGGCGACCAGGGGGGCGTTGTGTTTGTTCTGGTCGGCATAGGCCAGGGTATCGAGCACTTCCTGGTGGTCGATGAATTCCTCGGCTTTCATGGATTTCGGATCGTACATGCTCTTCCCTCCGGCGGGGTTTCGGCCCCGTGTATGCAATGGTTATATTGACGAATAGGCTGTTTTGACGGCCACTCCGTCCAGGCGGCCGAGCTTCCCGGACAGGGCGCTGATGACCTCCTGGGGCGCGTCCACCGCCAGGCTGATGATGCTGATGTTCTTTTTGCGGTACGGCAGGCCCATCCGGCCGATGATGACCTCGGCATAGTCATGGAGGATGGTGTTCAGCTTATCGACTGAATCCTGCTTTTCCACGATAATGCCGATGATGGCCACTCTGGTTTCCATATCGCCGCTCCAATAAAAAAACGCCCCGCAAGGCGCTTTCAAAAATCCCAGCAAACCTTGCTTTCGCCTTGAGCTGCCGGGGCAGGTCTCAGCGTCAGTCATGTTTATTATGTGGCCCTTCGGCTATGTTCCCAGCCGTCCGGCATTTCAATACACAGGCGAAGTTTGGTTGAGCCTAAAGTTTACCTGTATGGCGTAGCATTGCAGATTTTCACGTTCGTGTCAAGCGGTAATTTTCACCAAAGCGGCCAGGGGTCAATTATCAGGGCCATAAGCAAAATTGCTTGCCCGACACGGATTGCAAAGACGAGATTTTTCGCGCGGGCCATTATCTCTTCCCGGGAGGGCGGGCGTTCCGCAATCTTAACCTTGACGTTCGCATCCAGTAATGCCGCCCTTTCCTCCGGGTTATGGCTCGCCACGCAGGACAGAAGCGAATTGTCGGTAATTGCTTTGATATCAACACCGGCTTCAAGCAACAATGCTATCGCCTGTTCCTGCCGCTCTTCTTGCCAACCCATGCCTTCGCGGCAAACAAGCGTTAATGGAGTTACGCCATGAGCATTGACCGCGTTTACATCCGCTCCGGCATGAATCAGCATTGCCATAAGTTCGACCGAAACGTTAAGCGCGGCATGGTGAAGAGCCGTGTCGCCGACAGAATTTGTCTTTTTGAAATCAGCGTTCGCTTTAAGTAATGCCTCTGTTTTCTCAGCGGCTCCCTTCTGCGCAAAAAAGGCGACTGTCATTAAAGGCGTCATATCTTTATTCAGGGCATTGATATCAACACCGGCCTCAATGGCGGCTTCCAATGCTTCAACAGTGCCGGTGCCGAACGCGCATATTTCCCAGAACTCATCCGCTGTCGGCTGCGCGTGAAGCGGCCCCGCCGCCGCCAGCACCCCCAGGCCGAGCGACACCGCGCACAGCAAAAGCCGCAATGGCTTGCCGATATGAGTCAATGATATTCTCCTAAAATTCGGCTTCACAGCGGGGGCTAGAGCGCTTTTCTATTGCAAGGTAGTCTGCATGAAATGAAAAGCGCCCGGATGTTTACGTATTTTGCAATTTACTAAAGGCAGGTAAATTGCAAAATGCTCTACACGTACATAAGCCCCGCCGCCAGCAGCATCCCCAGGCCGAGGGAGGCCGCGCACGCTAACAGCCATAACGACTTGCCACTTTGTGCCATAACTATTCTCCTGGGGAGCCTCAAAAAGGGCCGGTTCCGGCGGCTTTTGAGAGGCCTGGATAGGGGTTGATACCACACGGAACGCTCAGGGCCCGCCAGCCCCAAAACGCACGGCTGCCACGCGAACAAAGCCAAGGCAAACCAGACTTGACAATCCAGCAAAATACAATGTAATGTATATCAATAATATACCGGTGGCATGGGTGGTGTCAAGAGCTTTTTTTGAGCCAGGCTGGGCATGGCCCGGAAGGTTGCGCCGCCGCCGCATTTTTGCTATCGTAGAATCAGGGGACAAAGGGGCTGCGGCGCCCGCGAACAAAAGCCGCGTTCCGGGACGTTTGCGGAACAAGCCAGCCGAAACGGAAGGCACAACCTATGGTGAAGCGTTTCATGAGCTATAAGGTGACGGTTCTGGTCGCCATCTTTGTCATCCTGTTCGGCCTGGTAAGCTGGCTGTCGCTGTCCTCCATACACCAGCTTCAGGGCAACGCCCGGGTCATCAACTACGTGGGCATCGTGCGCGGGGCCACCCAGCGGCTCATCAAAAAAGAACTCCAGGGTTACCCGGACAACGCCCTCATCAACCGCTTGAACAGCATTGTGGACGAACTGCTCACCGGCGTGGGCCCCAACAACCTAGTGGTGCTCCCGGACGAGGATTACCTGGAAAACATGCGCCAGGTCAAGGAAAGCTGGGCCGCTATAAAAGTGGAAATCGACGCCATGCGCCGGGGCAAGGACAGCTTTCATCTCTACGACCTGAGCGAAGATTATTTCTTTCTGGTGGATAAAACCGTGTCCTCCGCCGAGGCCTTCACCGAGCAGCAGGTGGGCCGCTCCAACCGCACCCTGTTGGGGGTCAACGCCGCGTTCATTCTGCTATTGACCGTGGGCCTCATCTACTACATCCGCACTGTGGCCCTGAAACGCCGCGCCGAAATGCTGGGGAAACTCGCCTATTTCGACCAGCTCACCAAACTGCCCAACCGCGCCAGCTGCAACCGCGAAATGGCCGCCCTGGCCGCCGGCAGCCCCGGGGGCGACATTGGCGTTATCATGTTTGACATGAACAACCTCAAACGCGTCAATGACGAATTGGGGCATCAGGGGG
>JAITVE010000318.1 GCA_031285975.1 Candidatus Adiutrix sp.
TTTCGGGGCCGATATCATCACCTATTCCCTCACCAAGCTCATTGGCGGCCACGGCACCCACCTGGGGGGCCTGGTGCTGGAAAAAGGCGATTTCGACTGGGGGCAGAACGAGCGGCACAGCCACTATCTCAACGCGCCCGACCCCACTTACGAGGGCATGAATTTCTGGGAAGCCTTCGGCAAGCCCCACTACCGTGAGGGAAAGGGCCAGACGGTCTGCGCCAAAATGCGGCTGGATGTGATGCGGAATTTCGGGCCGGTGCTCTCCCCCTTCGGGGCCCATGAGTTCTTGCTGGGCCTGGAAACCCTGCCCCTGCGGGCTCGCCGCCAGGCCGAGAACGCCAAAGCTGTGGCCGAGCATTTGCACCAACACCCCAAGGTGGCCTGGGTGCGCTATTCGGGGCTGCCGGAGAGCCCGTATTATGGGCTGGCCCAAAAATATTTCGGCGGCGCGCCCGGCGCGGTGTTCGGCTGCGGGCTCAAGGGCGGCTTTGAGGCGGCCCGGCGGTTTATCGACAGCATCGAATTGTGGTCGCACCTGGCCAACATTCTCGACGCCCGCAGCCTGGTCATCCACCCGGCCTCCACCACCCACCAGCAGTTAAATTCCGAGGAACGCCTGGCGGCAGGGGTGCCTGACGACCTCATCCGCCTCTCCGTGGGCCTGGAAGATGTGGACGATCTGCTGGAAAGCTTGTCCGCTGCCTTGGAGGCCGTGTAAACCGCGCCCGCTCTGTTCTCACCAACACGACCCCCGCCGCCGTCATTCCTACAGAGCGACGGCGGCGGTGGTTCAAGCCTTCCCGTGCCGCCGACCAAGCTCACACACCGCCACTGCGAAGCCACACCTGTTTCGGTGAGAAACCGCAGCGAAGAGAAAGGCATGGATACCGGCCTACGCCGGTATGACGGAACGGAGAGTTGCGCCGGGGTGATTGGCGCAGAACTTCAGGCTCTGCCCGGCAATCTCCACAATTTCTCCACAAATTTTCCATTTTTTCACCGTTTCTGTATACTATACTCCATGGTATCTCAAAGGCCTCGGAGGGGGTTATGACGAAACGGCGGGTTTGGCGGGGATTGGCGTATGGCGGGTGCGGGGCGCTGGCAACGGGGCTGCTCGCGCTGGTTCTGGGCTGGGCGCTCATTGCCGTGCCGGAGGTGAAAAATTTCGCCGTCTCCCCTACCCTTTTGGATCGCGGCCAGCGGCTCTACCACGCCCGGCTGTCGGCGGATGAGGAATGGCTGCTGCCGCGCCCGCTTTCAGAGATGGGGCCGTGGCTGCCAAAGGTGGCGGTGTCCATTGAGGATAAACGCTTTTACGAGCACGAAGGGGTGGATTTCCTGGCCCTCATGCGGGCCGTGTGGCAGAACGTCAGCCACGGGCGGGTCATCTCCGGGGCCTCCACCATCACCGTGCAGGTGGTGCGGCTGGCCAAGCCGCAGGATCGCACCTTGTTCAATAAATATGTGGAGTTCATCCAGGCTCTGAAGCTGGAACGGCATTTGTCTAAAAACGAAGTGCTGGAAATTTACCTCAACCGGGCCCCCTTTGGCGGCAACCTGCGGGGGGCTGAGAGCGCGGCGCGGTTCTATTTTGACAAAAACGCCCGCGACCTTTCGCTGGGGGAAAGCGCCCTGTTGGTGGCCCTTTTGCGCGGGCCCAGCGTCTACCGCCCCGACCGCCGCCCGGAACTGGCCCGCGAACGCCGCGATTTGCTGCTCGACCGCCTGGCGGCCAAGGGCGTGGCCACTCCCGAGGAAGTGGCCGCCGCCAAGGCCGAGCCGGTGACGGGCCGCCGGGGCTCCATGCCGCGCCAGGCCTGGCATTTGTCGGAAATTATTCTGGGGAGCGAAAACGAGGCCTGGCGCTGGGGTCAGGCGGGCCGGGAATACGGCCTGCCCACCACCCTGGATATGGAACTGCAAAAGTTTTTGGAAATGCGCCTGCGCCTGGGGCTCGAAACCTTTCCCGAGCGCATTGCCGGGGCCGGGGCGGTGATGGACAACGCCAGCGGGGGCCTGCTGGCCTACGTGGGGAACTCCCGCTGGGCGGACAGCGACGCCCCCGAAGGGCCGGTGAACCTGCGGCGGCTCGGGCTGGCGGCCACGCCCGGCCAGCCCTGGGTGGATTGCGCCCTGGCCCGGCGGTCTCCGGGCTCGACTTTGAAGCCTTTCATCTACCTGGCGGCCTTTCAGCACAAAGGGTTGACTCCGGCCTCGCTGTTGGCCGACACCCCCCTGCGCCTGGCCGGTCAGGCCCCCCGCAATTTTGACAAATTCTATCGCGGCCCGGTGAGCGCGCAGGTGGCCCTAGCGGATTCTTTGAATGCCCCGGCCGTGCGGGTGCTGCGGCTGGTGGGCAGGGTGACGGCCCTGGAAACCTTGCGGCTGACCGGGTTCAAGCATTTGGACGATGGCCGCTATTACGGCGATTCCCTGATTCTGGGGGGCTGCGAAGTGGATATGTGGCAGATGCTCCAGGCTTACGGCCTCCTGGCCCGGCAGGGCACAGAGGTTATTCCCACCTGGCAGCCGCCCATCCAGGCGCGGAATCTCAGGCCGACTCGCGTTTTCTCGGCGGGGGCGGCCTGGCTGGTCAATGAATGCCTGAAGGACGACAGCCGCCTCCCCGCCGGGCCGCGCCTGAATCAGGAGCACAGCGCGGGCGTGGAACTGGCCTTTAAAACCGGCACCTCCCACGGCCTGCGGGACGTGTGGCTGGCGGCCTACACCCCGGCGCACACCATGGTTTTGTGGGCAGGCGACCCCAGCGGGCGGGCCCACCCGGGGCTCACGGCCATCAACGTGCTGGGGCCGGTGGTGGTGCCGCTGGCGGCGGCGCTCAAGTCGGCCCAGGTCTGGCCGGGGCCACCGGAGGAGGTGGAAGAATTTCTGGCCTGTTCCGTCTCGGGCGAACCCGCCGGGCCGCACTGTCCGGGCCGTTACCAGTCCTTCCGCCTGAAAAGCGGGGCCCGCAGCCACCCCTGCCGGGTGCACGTGCTCCAGGGCGGGCGGGTGGCGGCCATGTGGCCGCCGGAACTGGCCGGGTTCATGGCCGGGCTGAAACCGGGCAGCGGCCCCGCGCCCCTGGCCCGCCCGGCTGACGGGCCGGTGATAACCTCGCCGCTGCCGGGCGGAACCATTGTGCTGGAAGAGGTTGGGGGCCGCATACTTTTGAAGTGCGAAGGGGCCCAAGGTATGGTACATTGGTACGTTGATGACGAATTTTATTGTTCCGCCCCGGCTGGCCTCACCGAGACGCTGTCCGTCGCGCCGGGCCGCCACAAGGTGACGATGATGGACAGCGCGGGCCGCACCGCCGGGGCCGATTTCACGGTCATGTATTCCCAGGATCGTGACCAGGACAGCGATTTGCCGATATTATCCTTTTAATTAAGGGGTTGTGTTATGAAAAAATCAGCGTTGTTGAGCGTTTTACTGGGCCTGGTTTGCCTCCTGGCCGCGCCGCTGGCCGGGGCCGCCGAGCAGCCCAAAAAGCCTGAAAATCCCCTCCAGGCCAGTGTGAACCGCCTG
>JAITVE010000322.1 GCA_031285975.1 Candidatus Adiutrix sp.
CGCAATACGGGCAAGATTCAGCATGGATTCCCCCCCCGGCGTTTTTTTTACATATGTCCGCCGGAAGCCCGGCCTCACTGCAACTGCTGTTCCGCTGCCATCTCTTCCTTCACGCAAAATTCCATCATTTCATAGCTGCCGCCCGTAGCCTGGCCCATTTGGGTGCAGTAGTTCCGCACCCGCTCTGAAAAGCTGAGGCCGGCCAGGTTGTTTTTAGCGGTTTCCTCACTTTGGCGGCAAAAAAGTTCCATTTCTGAACTGCCCCCGGCCGCGTCCCCCAGAGAGCGGCAATAGGCTTGGGTGTCAAACTGCGGCAGGCCCGCCGCCGCTGCGGCCGCCGGGGCTTGGGCCGGTGCGGCGTTCAGTTTTTGCTCGGCGGCCATTTCTTCCCGCAGGCAAAATTCCATCATTTCATAACTGCCGCCGCTGGCCTGGCCGAGTTCCCCGCAATGCTTCACCGCCCGGTCGGAGGCCTCAAGCCCGGCGATGGTTTGCTTGGCCGTTGCCTCGCTTTGGCGGCAGAACAGTTCCATCTCTGA
Organism: Candidatus Adiutrix sp.; assembly: GCA_031285975.1. Classification (GTDB taxonomy): domain Bacteria; phylum Desulfobacterota; class Desulfarculia; order Adiutricales; family Adiutricaceae; genus Adiutrix. The sequence goes on from JAITVE010000322.1 coordinate 540, forward strand.
ACTGCCCCCGGCCATGTCCCCCATGGAGCGGCAATAGGCCTTGGTGTCAAAGGCCGGAGCTTCGGCGGCTAAAAGCGGGGCGGACGCTCCGCAAAGCAAAAAAGTGAGAGTCAGCCGCATCATCATTTGCATCAAGGCACAGCCAGAAAAAACTTTTCTCATGCGTCACCTCGTATCGTTATTTTCAGCCATGGTTGCACCTGGGCTCATTCATCCAGGCAAACAGTCCCAAAATACCAATCCAGCCCGCTGTTCACCTGTTCTAAATGCCACTGCACCATCGAATCAGAATCGTCATGCCTCACCCAGGCCAGGCCCAGCGACAAGAGCGCACCGGGAAGCGCTTTAACTTGCACTGGTACATTTTCGTCAGCCGCCAGCCGGGCCCGGCATTGTTCAACTCTGGCTTTCCACTCCGCCGCCGGTCTATTATTCCCTGAAAAGCCTAACTCTCTAAAAGCCTGGGTATTGCGCATACCTTGAAGTTCCTGAAAGAGTGCCGCCAATTCGGGCTTGATTGCCTCATCAACATACTTTTGCTGGGCTTTAAGCCTTTCAATCTTGTCAGCCGCATAGCATTCAGTCAGCGCCTGTTCATCCAGAACTTCATAAGCCTGCATTTCAAAAGCCGGGGTCAGCGACAGAATTGCCGCGAGTACAACTAACGCTTTCATTGCTTCACCTCGCCTTTCTTTGGCCGGTTACATATCAAGCCAGGCCGTTGGCGCGGCCTACATTCGGCGGCGAACGCAGATTATGGTGGCGATCTCCTTCACTTCTGTTGGCGGCAATTCCATAAAAAAATCGCGCTGACGGTTCCATTGGTCTGGGTCATGCCATCCACGTAATTTCACCCAGCCCGGCCTGGTGCCTGCCTCTTCGCCCCAGCCCACAAAAAGCTTTATGGTGCAGGCGTTGAAGGTGCCGCTATAAATAAACACGGCGTCGCCCTCAATGGGCTCCACGGCAGGGTCGCAATAGCAAAACATGCCGGAACTGATCCCGGCTGGCACCATGCTTTGGCCGGTGGCGATGACCACAAAAGCATCAGGGCTGAAAGTCAGCGGCGAGGCCGAAATGGACACCGGCATTTTGCGCTCCCACCCGGCCATGCCGCAAGCGGCCAAACCAAATACGGACAGCGGGCGCATTTTAAAATCAGAGGCCTGCACAACACTGTGGCGGCGGTGCGGCGCCGCCATGTTCGCCGCTTGGCCCGCCAGCCTGCGGCCTGTTTGTATCATATCCTCCAGCGGGGCATCGACCCCCAGGGCCAAAGCCTCCTGGGTGCTGCGACTGGCTTCTTTCTGGCCGAGATAAATACTGTTCAGCAGCTTGCGGTCAACGCCGCTGGCGGCGGCTAGCTCGTCTTTATTTTTGGCCTTGCGGCTGTCGCGCTGGATATGGGCCTTTAGTGCGAGATAGAAATAATAGGCGTCACTTTTCTGCGCCTCCGGCTGATGGGACGGCTCGGCCAGGGTGCCCGCCTCCGCCGTCATCGGCGCGGGCTCGCCGCTGGCCTCTTTATCCAGCCGATGCCCCAGGGCCAGGAAATCAGCCAGCGACATCCCGCACGCCTTGATGATTTTTTCCTGGACAATGCGCCCCGCAGGCCTTTTTCCGCGCGCTATTTCATTAATCATCGACCTGGCTACACCACTGGCGTGCGACAGGGTCGTTTGATTGTGGGGCTTGCCTTTGCCGAACTGCGACTGGAGAGCAAGCCTGAAATATCTTGATTCGTCACTTTCAACTATCATTTTAAAATTGTCTACTATTTGCGACACCATGACAACTCAAAAATTGTTTAAAATATCAGACAAAACCACTTGACTAATTGTCTGATTTGTCGTACAGTCTATCCATGCGTTCGATAAATCAGACAACCATCGCCAAGCAAGCGGGGATTCACAGACCATATCTCTGTGAAATCCTCAACGGGAAAAAAACAATGGGACGGCACGTGGCCGTGGCTATTGGGCGGGCTTTTAACCTTGACCCTGCCGAGTTGATGTTCGCATCCCCTGAGAACTTGAAAGCCATGCTTGCTGATGCTCAAGAAGACCGCCAGACGGCGGCGGAGAATGCCAGTCTCACGATGTGATTCACATCTGGAGAACTACTTTAGCGATTTTTTTGCCTTTTTGCCTCTCTATTGAATATCGCTGTTGACGACCGAAGCCCGAGTGAAGAACCGATTCTGTTGAGATTTCCGAAAGCGCCCCGCAGGAGGATATATCATGAGCAAACGCGAAGGCATCATGCTGGCCGGGCCCCTGGACGAAACGAAACTTGCCCAGTGGCCCCGCCCCTATATCGTACAGCCCAAACTTGACGGCGAACGCTGCCGGGTCGTCTTCGGCCCGGACGGCCCCTCGCTTCTGACCAGCCACGGCCGCGAAGTGCGGGACATGGTGCCCCACCTGGCCGAAGCCCTGGCCGCGTCCCCGCTGGCCGCCCTGGGCGAAATCGACGGCGAGCTCTACACCCACGGCCTGAGCTTCCAGGCTGTGCAATCCATTGTGGGCCGCTCTAAAAACCTGCACCCCGAACACCACAAAATCCATTTTCATATTTTCGATATCGTTTCCCTCCACCGCCAGGACGCCCGGCTCCAAAAGCTGGCCCAGGCGGGCTGCGATTTGCCCCAGGGCCTGCACCTGGTGCCCTGGCGCGAGGCCCAAAGCTTGGACGACGTCGCACTCATGGCCGACGACTGGCTGGCCGATGGCTACGAAGGCGTCATCCTGCGGCGGAGCGACCGGCCCTACGAACGCAAGCGGGCCTCGGGCCTGATGAAATTCAAGCCCGGCCGCGAAGACGAATACCAGGTCATCGGCGCTGTGGAAGAGCGGGACAAGAACGGCCAGCCCAAAGGCCGCCTGGGCGCTCTGCTGGCCAAGGGCGACGACGGCGCGGAGTTCGCCGTGGGCACCGGCTTCACCGCTTTTCAGCGCGAAGAACTGTGGGCCAAGCGGGGCTGCCTGGCTGGCCGCACCGTGCGCATCCGCTTCCAGGAACTGACCAGCGGCCGGGGCGTGCCCCGCTTCCCCGTGTTCGCCGCGTTAATCTGAGCAAGCCCAGGCGAAAGGAGCGATTTATGGACGAAGCCCTCTATCTCGACCCCAAAGCCGTGGCCCGCCGTTACGGCATCCCGGCCCGCACGTTGATGAACTGGCGCTACAAACGGCGCGGCCCGGTCTTTTACCGGGTGCTCGGCCGGGTGCTGTACCGGGTCGAGGACGTTGAAAACTTCATCGCCGCCGGTATGGTAAACCCCAAGGGCGGTCAGCGGGCGAAAGCGGAGGCGGTATGACGGAAACGACCAAGGCCTGGCGCATACATGACCCGGAGCGTCACCAGCCGGGAGAGTCAATGGCTTTGCAGAACGGCGACGGCGAAGCAAGACCTTTCTTAACACCCAAGGAAGCCGCAAATCATTACGGTCTCCGTATGATGGTAGATTTTTTTTGCAAGAATGATTTCGCGGCTCTGGAGAAGTTTTTTGCGCATGGTCACAATGTCATGGTTGTCGATCCTGACGGCAATGATATTTCCTGCCATATATTCATCTGCTGCCGCTCTTGGCTGCGTGCCTGATGTAACAGAGGGAGATTCGCCGTGAGCGCTCAGATGGACAAATCCGTACTCCGCAAAATCAAAAAGCTGCTGGCCCTGGCCGCGTCGCCCAATGCCCACGAGGCGGCCGCCGCCCTCGGCAAGGCCCAGGCCCTCATGGCCGCGCACAATTTGACCCAAACCGCCGTTGACCTGGCCGCGTTCGAAGAAACGCAGCCCTACCGCGTCCGCAGCAATGCCAAGGTACCTCCCAATTGGATAGGCTCCCTGGCGTGTCTCGTGGCCGAGGCCTTCGGAGTTAAGCCCCTCAAGACCTCGCGCACCATCAGAACCAGCAAGCGGTCGGTGGGCCGGGAAAACAAGGTCTCCTTTGTTGGGCCCCCGGAGCGAGGGGAATTGGCCGCCTACGCCTTTTTGGTGCTCTACCGGCAGCTGAGCCGCTCCCGCGACCGCATCCTGAAGGCGGCTTTCACACGGGGTATCAAAAAGCGATCGGAGCGCAGTAAGCGGGCCGATTGGTTCTGCGAAGGCTGGGTAAACGGCGTGTCCAACATTCTCAATGAGTTTGTGATGTCACCCGAGGAGCGGGCGCTCATGGACACCTGGTCGGCGGAGCGGAACCTCGAAACTGCGGGTGCGAGGAAAATGAAATTCGACGCCGAAGCCGCCGCCTATTACCATGTTGGGCAAAAAGAGGGCCGCAATGCCAAGCTCTACCGCCCGGTGGACGGCAGCGGCCCCGGCCTGGATCCACTGGCCGCGCTTCCCTATGCGGGATAAGCCTTGTCCAGCGGCTTTGAGAGAGCCCCCTTGCGCAAAGGGACGCCATGGCCCCACCAGGAGCGGAAAGGCCCGCACATCTGCCTGGGTTCGTCCCACCCTTTGGGGCGGGGTTATGGCGATGCAGGGGGCGCTCTGAAAGCCGCCGGGCTCAACAGAATTGAGGTTCGCCATGCTCGCTGATGATACGCAATACGCCGACATCGGCGAACCCGGCCAGGACGACGAGCTCGACTTTACCGTGTCCGGCCCGGCTACTGGCTGGACGGATCGTGACACGCGCATTTTAGACAAAGCCCTTGATTTGGCGGGCCTGACCGGCGAGGCCGAGCGGCTGCGAGCCGGGCTGGCGGTAGATTTGATGGGCGTCGTTATTCTCGCGCCGCTGGTGGAAACGGCCCTGGACGTTCAGGCCCAGCTGCGGAACTTTTTTGAGAGCAGACAAGGCGGTATCGGCAAATGACTGACGGACGCGACCAGGCGCGGTGGAACGACTCCCCCTGCCTGTGGTGCATAGAAAAGCAATGGTGCCGCAAACCGCCCGCCTTGCCGAAATGCCAGCGGCGGCTCGACTGGGAGAAGGCCCGGCGGGCGGTCTCTCCAACGCCCGAAACCGGGCAACCCGTTGAGGGAAACCATGAAACCTGAGGCCTGTAAATATTACCTGTCCCTGTCGAAAAGCCCCGTCAAGCCGGGATCGGCGCTCTGCCTGGCGCAGCGGTCGCGGCGGAAAACGGGCTGCCTGGTCTGCGGCGAGGCCCTGGGGCCGCTGCCCGCGCCTCAGCCGGAAGCGGCCGCCCCCGCGCCGCCGGTCAATTTTTCTGAACTTCTGAACCTGGCCGGTCTGCACGCGGAACCCGCGGCGGAACCGGCCCCGGAGGCAGTTATGGATAGAGCACAAGTGGATGCGAAACGCTGGGCCCTCGGCAAGGCCATCACAAAAGCTCGGCTGGACAAGGGTTTGACGCAAAAAGACCTGGCTGATTTGGTCGGCGTAAAAGGCGGTTCCGTTTCCAACTGGGAAGTGGGGCGGGGTAGCCCCACCTATGACGCCGCACTCAAACTGGACGCGGCCCTGGGCCTGGAGTTGGTTAAAAATTACGGCGAATCGCTGTGGAACCGTCCCAAAAACCAGCCCGCCGACCCGGCCCAATCGCCCCAAGAACCTGCCGAACCCGCCCCGGCGGAGCCGGATGAAAGCCCTGCCTGTGAAGATGTTTTAGCGGAAGCGGACGAAAGCCTCCCCGTTGCCCCGGAAGCAGCCCGGCCCGCCAGCCCGGCGAACTGCGCCAATTGCCCGCCCCTGGCCCAATTGCTCGAAGTATCCGCCCGAATGACCGAGGCTTCCATCAAATTTTTAGCGGACTTGGAGGCGGAAAAAACTCGCCGCAAACTGTACGCCTGGGATGAGTATTGCCCCCTCATAGAAGATGAAATCAATGCGTTTGGCTCCTCTCTCTATTTGGCCATGACGAAGCTTGATGATAAAGTCCATCCCCGGACGCTGTTCGAATGGGATCAGGCCTTTGATATCTTCGTGGCCGAACGGCGGGCGAAAAGGGGGCCGTTATGACCTCCCAGAAACGCATCGACAGCGGTTTGTACTGGGACAGGGCCTGGAGCCTGGTGGAGGGCTGCACCCCGGTTTCCGAGGGCTGCCGCAACTGCTGGGCGGCGGATATGGCCTACAAACGCCAGAACCACCCCAACCCCGCCATTGCGGCGGCCAACCGGGGGCTGACCGAGTGCGCCGTGCCCCGCAAAAACGTGCGGGACGCTGGCTTCGCCACGCCGCCCCAGTTTACCGGCGCCGTGCGGGTGCGCGAGGATTTGCTAAAACTCCCCGCCACCGTCAAACGCCCCACGGTCTGGGCCGTCTGGAC
>JAITVE010000386.1 GCA_031285975.1 Candidatus Adiutrix sp.
CTGGGGACCGGTGTGGGCGGCCATGGCCGCTTTTTGGGTGATGCTGCTGGGGTGGGAGGTCAAATGGCTCTGGAGCTTGGAGGCGGCCCGGGCCATTTTTTCCGGCCCGGCCAAAAAGCCCGCCCGCCAGCCGGTCATGGCATAGGTTTTTGACCAGCCGTGGGCAATGACCGTGCGGTCGCAGAGCGCGGGCTCCACCATGGGAATGTTGGCGAACTGGAAGCCGTCGTAGGCAATTTTTTCATAAATGTCGTCGCTCACCACCCAGATATCTTCGTGTTTGAGGAGCACCGCGGCCAGGGCCTTGAGCCGCTCGGCGCTGTAGGCCATGCCCGTGGGGTTGGAGGGCGAGTTGATGAGCAAACCCCGCGTGCGGGGGGTGATGGCCGCTTCCAGCATTTCCGGGGTAAGGGTGTAGCCGCTCTCCGGCGAGGTTTTCACCAGCACCGGCTGGGCCCCGGTCATCAAAAGCAGGGGCACATAGCTCACCCAGGCCGGGGTGGGGATAATCACCTCGTCCCCCGGCTGGAAAAGGCACATAAAGATGTTGTACAGGCTATGCTTGCCGCCATTGGAAACCACGATTTGGGAGGGCGTGTAGTCCAAGCCGTTGTCCCGCGTCAGTTTGCCGCAAACGGCCTCCCTCAGTTCCACAATGCCGTCCGCCGGGGTGTAGCGGGTGAAGCCGTCACGGATGGCCTTGGCGGCCGCCTCCCGGATGTGCTCCGGGGTGTCGAAATTCGGCTCGCCGATGCCGAAGTTGACGATGTCCTGCCCGGCGGCTTTCATGGCTTTGGCTTTCGCGTCCAGGGCCAGGGTGGGGGAGGGGGTGATGAGGTCGAGTCGTTGGGCAAGCTGAGGCATGGCGTTCTCCGCACTGGCAATAAAGGTTAAATTCTTGTTTACCTTACCGCCAAACGCGTTGCTTTTCAAGTTTTTTTGACGGGCGGCGGCCCTATTTTTTGGCACTTAATTTGCTTATTAGTTCAGCGAACAGCCGCCCGCCACCGCGCCCGGCTTAATGAGACCACGGAGGTGCTGTATGCCCTATATCTATTCCGGCGTTTGCCTGGCCGCCATGTTCGGCTCCATTATTTATGAACACCGCCGCATGAAACGCGAAGAATCCAAGCTGCGGGAAGCCATGAAAGATTTGGCCGCAAAAGCCAAAGCCGAGGCCGCCAAGAGCGCCCACGATTTCCACTCCGGCCTGATTGGCGCATAAACGGCAGCCGCCGCCTTGGGAATTTTTGGTACAATTTTGCCCCCAGGTGCCGTCATTCCTGCGGAGGCAGGAATCTATTTCCAGTGAAGCGCGTTGTTGGCCGATACGTTATTCAGGCGCGCACCGCGCTGGGGCTTGACAAAAGTCCCGTTTTTGACAATACTTGACCAGTCTTGGAGACGTCTATGACCGCCTTGGAAAAATCGAGCGAAAAATTTGCCGCTTATGGCGAATTGCCCCTGGGGGCTCCGCCGCACCGGGAAGCCGCTTCCGAGGCTGAGATAATTTTCATTTTCGCCTCCAACACCGAAGTCCTCAATGTCGAAGACTTTTTAGAGGAAAAAGACCTGGACTTCGCGCTGGTGCCCGTGCCCAAAGAGGTTAACCCCAACTGCGGGCTGGCCATAAGCTGCCCGGCCCAGGCCGAAAGCGGCGTTGCGGCCGCCCTGGACGAGGCCGGTTTCCGGCCCCAGGCTTCCTATCTGCGCCGGGGCGACGATTTCGCGCCCCTGGAAAAAGAGTGGAGGCCGCCCATTTCGTAAAATTTTTCCGCCGACAAAGCGCCGAATTACACCGGCTTGCTTGGCCGAGACATATCATGTGAATTGCCGGAGCTATGTATCATGCGCGCTTTAATTCAAAGAGTCACTGAGGCCGGAGTCCGGGTGGAGGGCGAATCAATCGCCGCCATCGGGCCCGGCCTCCTCATTTTTCTGGGGGTAGGCCAGGGCGACAGCCGCGAGGCGGCCGACTGGCTGGTGGAAAAAATAGCCGGGCTGCGCATTTTCGGCGACGCCGCCGGAAAGATGAACCTCTCCCTCCTCGACATGGGCGGCGAGGCCCTGGTGGTGAGCCAGTTCACCCTCTACGGCGACTGCCGCAAAGGGCGGCGGCCGGGCTTCGACCAGGCCGCGCCCCCGGCCCTGGCCGACGAATTGTACGAATATTTCAAAGAACGCCTGGCCGCCAAAGGCCTCCGCGTGCAGTCCGGCCGTTTCGCCGCCGACATGAAAGTGTCCCTGCTCAACGACGGCCCGGTGACTTTTATCCTTGACTCGCCGTCCCAATGAGCTTTTACCCCACCACGATTGCCGCCATTTCCACCGCCCCCGCTGTTGGGGCGGTGGCCGTGGTGCGCCTCTCCGGCCCTGAATCTTTGGCCGTGTTGAAACGTGTTTTCCAGCCCCTCGGGCGCGGGGACTGGGAGCCCCGGCGGATGCGCTTTGGCCGGGTGATTAATCCGTCCGACGGTGCGCTTGTGGACGAGGCCCTGGCCGTCTGGTTCCCGGCCCCCAACTCTTTCACCGGCGAGGAGGTCGCGGAAATTCAAGGCCACGGCGGCCCGGTGGCGGCGGGGCGCGTCCTCAAGGCTGTGCTGGCCGCCGGGGCCGAGTTGGCCGCACCGGGGGAATTCACCCGCCGGGCCTTCATGAACGGCCGCCTGGACTTGGCCCAGGCCGAGGCTGTGGCCGACCTCATCGCCGCCCGCAGCGAGGCCGAGGCCGCCCTGGCCGCCCGCCAGCTTTCGGGACGACTGTCGGAACGCGTTGAAAATATTCATAAAGACATAATTTCCGCCCTGGCTGACCTAGAGGCGGACATTGACTTTGGCGAGGAACTGAACGCCCTGGACATGGGCCGCTTCCAGGCCCGCCTAGCCGAAATCGCGGCGCGGCTGGAACAATTGCTGGAAGAGGGCCGGGCCGGAAAACCCTTCCGGGACGGCCTGCGCCTGGCCCTGGCCGGGGCCCCCAATGTGGGAAAATCCAGTCTTTTCAATGCCCTGGCCAATGACGAGCGGGCCCTGGTCAGCCCCGCGCCCGGCACCACCCGCGATTTCATCACCACCGAGGCCCTGTGGGACGGCCTGTGGGTGGAACTCTGCGACACCGCCGGGCTCTCTGAAACCCCGGTGGACGAATTGGACGCGCTGGGCCAGGAACGTGCCCGCGCTCAGCTTGACCGGGCCGACGTCATCCTCTGGGTGGGCGACTGCACCCGGCCGGACGATGTCGGCACAGGGCAAAAATTGCCTCCGCCCCGCACCCTGCGCGTGTGGAACAAAGCCGATCTCAGCCCCCCGCCGGAGGAAGAGGGCAGGGCACGACCCGCGCCCGCCGGGCCTGAACCCATGCCCGCCATCGCGGTTTCAGCCCGCACCGGCCAGGGCTTGGACGACCTGAAAGCCGCCATTCTGCGCCTGGCCACCGGCCAGGAATCGCCAAAACCTCCGGAAGTGTCGCCCAATCTGCGGCATCAGGCCATCCTGTCCCGCACGGCCCAGGCCCTGAACGCCAGCCTGGCCGCCGCCCGTGCGGGCCAGCCGCCGGACATCTGCGCCTACGAACTGCGCACAGCCTTGGATACCCTGGGGGCCATCTGCGGCCGCACCGCGCCCGATGATATTTTGAACGAAATTTTCAGCCGTTTTTGCCTCGGGAAATAAATTATGGATATCCTGCTCCACGTCTGCTGCGGCCCCTGCGCGGCCTATCCACTGGAATTCTTTAAAGAACGTCCAGATATAACCCCGCATCTGTGGTTTTACAATCCCAATATCCATCCCCGAGGCGAATTTTTGCGCCGCCGCGACAGTTTGGCGTTTTTGGCCGCCCACCACGGCCTAACGGTAGATTTTTCCCCGCCCTACCAACCCGAACTTTTTTTGGCTGAATTGGCCAAGAACCCCGCCCCGCCCGAGCGCTGCCGCACATGCTACGCCCTGCGCTTTCAGGCCGCCGCCCACAAGGCCGCCGAGCGCGGCTACCCGGCCTTCGGCACGACCCTGGCCTTCAGCCGCCGCCAGAAGCACGAATTGATCGTCGAAGAAGGGCAGAAAGCCGCCGCGCTCCACGGCGTGGAATTTTATTACGAAGACTGGCGGCCCGGCTGGCAGCGCGGTCACGAAATCGCCAAAAGTTTAGGCCTCTACCGCCAAAATTACTGCGGCTGCGTCTACAGCGAGTTTGAACGCTGATGGCGGCGGAAAACGTTGAATGATGGCGGCAAATGCGGTACAATAGCATAAAGATAAGGAGACGCTATGACCTCTATTCTGGTGCCGGAAGAAATAGATAGGGCCTTTGCCGCCTTGGCAGCTGAAACGTCCCTGGCCAAGCATGAACTCGTGGAAAAGGCTCTGCGAGATGTTCTGGAAGACCAGGCCGATATAAAACTGGCCGACGAGGCCATGCGCGAATATTTGGCCGGTGACGAAAAGCCTTGTTCCCTAGATGAAATGAAGAAAAAACTTGGCCTCGTCGATTGAAATACTTCCTCCGGCGCAAAAGCAATTTTTGAAATTGGGTCGCCCGGAAGCCGCCCGCATCCTTCATTATCTGGAAACCCGGGTGGCTCCGCTGGACGACCCCAGCCAATTGGGCCAGGCCCTGGCGGATAATTTGGCCGGACTATGGCGTTACCGGGTCGGCGATTATCGCGTTATTTGCCGGATAACCGTTGCAGATAACAGGGTTTCCACGGTGACCGTTGTGGCTGTCAGGCATCGCCGCGAAATTTACAAATAGTTTCAATGTTTGAATTCGGGCGCGACTTGTGCTACTATATGGGGTATCGCAATGCGGCTGGACAATGTTGACCAAACGTTTGACGGGCCGGAAGCCGGACTGCGGCAACGAAGGGATGCGGAGGTGGCGATGACCGCTAATATTGAAGCCATAGTCGATCCGCAGGTCGCTTCCCGGATACGGGACATCGGGCGGCTCTCGACCTTGCCCCAGGTCACCTGGGAACTGATGCGCCTGTTGAACAACGAGGAGACGACCCCGGAAGACCTCCAGACCGTGGTGGAGCAGGATCCGGCGCTCTCGGCCAAGGTCATCAGCTTGGGCAACTCGGCCTATTACGGTTTGCGAACCCCGGCCACCACCATTGCCAGGGCCATTGTCATCATCGGCTTTAAGGAACTGGAATTTCTGGCCCTGGGGCTCGGCCTGGCCGACACCTTCGACCTGCGCAAAGTGCCCTACGGCTTTGACGGCGAGGCTCTGTGGCTCCACAGCCTGTCGGTCTCCTGGGCCGCCCGCGAAGTGGCCGCCGCCACCCGGCTGGTTGACCCCGGCGAGGCCATGCTGGCCGGGCTTCTGCACAATTTAGGGCAGATTATGCTGGTGACCCACTTCACGGTGCAGCTCCAGCGGCTGATGAATTATGTGGAAGAGGGGCACAGCTTCGCCGAGGCTGAGGTTGATTTGGGCCTGTGGCATGAGGTTATTGGCTATCTGCTGGCCAAAAACTGGGGGATGCCCAGCTATTTGCAGGACGTGATCCTCTACCATCACCGCCCCGAACTGGCGGGCGAGGACGCCAAGGGCATTGTCACGGTGGTGAACCTGGCGCTCCAGATGGTGGATCGCACCGACTTTCGGCTGGATTACGAAGTGCGGCCGGAAAGTTCGCCGGATTACGCGGAAGTTCTGCCCCAGATGAGTTTAGAAGAAAAAGACAAAATTTTGGCCAAGATTAAAAATACCCTGCCCCTGATGGCCCCCACTTGGCTTCAGATGATGGGCCCGGCCAAGAAAAAGGCCCGGCACTGAGCTTTGCCAGGGGTTGCGTGTTCGTATCGGCCCGCGTTCGGCGCTCGCCGGGCGGGCTGGTTTTGTTTGAAATATTTATCCGCCGACGAAACTTTTGACCGTAATTTGGCCGAAGCGCCAAATTACAATGGCTTGGTCGGCCGGGAAATAGCATTTTGCTAAGTAAATCATAGTGTTGAGGTTCTATGTCTGACGATTTTTGGCTGCTCCATGCCGACGGGGCTTCTTTGGGTAATCCCGGCCCCGGCGGGGCTGGCGCTGTTCTCTATGATGAAAGCGGCCAGGCGCGCGCTGAAATTTCCCTCTACCTGGGCTCCAGGATCACCAATAACGAGGCCGAATACCAGGGCCTCCTCTCTGGCCTGAAAAAAGCCCTTGAACTCGGGGCCCAGCGGCTCCAGATACGCATGGATTCCGAACTGGTGGTGCGCCAGGTTTTGGGGATTTATAAAGTCAAAAACGCCCGGCTGGCCGTATTTTTCCAGGAAGTGAAAGAACTTCTGGCCAAATTCGACCGCTATGAAATCGCCCACGTGCGGCGGGAATACAACAGCGCGGCGGACGCTCTGGCCTCCAAGGCGGCCAGAAAAAAGCCCACCGGCGCGCAGGCTGATTGAAAGGGAAGGGGAGTAGGGTGGCGGGCCGGGCCGTATGAGCACCGGCTTGGCGGAGAGGCCCCTATGGGGCGCGAATTTGGCGGGACGGATGGCCGCCGGGCGCTTTACGCGCCGGGAGGAAAGTCCGGGCTCCACAGGGCAGGGCGCTGGGTAACGCCCAGCGGAGGCGACTCCGGGCAAGCGCAACAGAGAGTAGACCGCCGCCGGGCAACCGGCGGTAAGGGTGAAAGGGTGAGGTAAGAGCTCACCGGCCGGGCGGGCAACCGTCCGGGCCAGGCAGGCCCCGTCAGGAGCAAAACCAAATAGGGCGGCGCGATAAGACGGCCCGTCTTGCCGCCGGGTAGGTTGCTTGAGCCGTGGAGTAATTCACGGCCTAGATGAATGGTCATCACCCCGAAAGGGGTACAGAACCCGGCTTATAGTTCCCCAGATTCGCGCCCCATAGGGGCTTGCCCCAAATGGGTTTACGCTGCATAGTAACGCCCGCATCAATTAGGGTTGCCCATGTCCGTAAAAATTTCAGCGGTGATTGTGGCCGCCGGGAGCGGGTCGCGCTTCGGCGGGCCGAAGCCCAAGCAGTTGGCGCTCCTGGCCGGGCGGCCGGTGCTGACCCGCACCCTGGCCGTTTTTGAGTCGCTGCCGGAAATCGGGGAAATTATCCTCGTGCTGCCGGAAGACTGGCGGGAAAGCATTGAGGCCGAGGCCGTCGCGCCCTTTAACTTTGCTAAAGTGCAAACTGTGGTCGGCGGCACGACGCGGACGGAATCCACCCGGCGGGGTTTTGCGGCCACGCACGGGAACATCGTCCTCATCCATGACGGGGTGCGGCCCCTGGTGGAGACGGCGACTATCCTGGCTGTGGCCAAGGCCGCGCGGGAACAGGGCTCGGCCCTGGCCGCCGTGCCGGTGAGCGACACCCTGAAAGAGACCATGCCCGGCCTTTTGGTTCGCCGCACTGTGGATCGTGAAAATCTATGGCAGGCCCAGACCCCGCAGGGCTTTCAGCGCGAAGTGCTGCGCCGGGCCCTGGAATGGGCCGATGGCGAGGCCACCGACGACGTGGCCCTGGTGGAAAAACTGAAGCTGATGGCCGCTGTGGTGCCCGGCTCCCGGCGCAACCTGAAAATCACCGCTCCCGAGGATTTGGAAATGGCCGAAGCTTTGCTGGATCGCAACCGCACCCCCCGCGTGGGGCAGGGCTATGACCTCCACCGCCTGGTGCCCGGCCAGCCCCTGTTTTTGGGCTGCCTGGAAATACCCTTTGAAATGCGGCTCCTGGGCAATTCCGACGCGGACGTTATGGCCCACGCCCTGGCCGACGCTCTTCTGGGGGCCGCCGCCCTGGGGGATATCGGCGAACATTTCCCGGAAAAAGACCCGGCCTGGACGGGCATTTCCGGCGCCGCCCTGTTGGCGGCCACCATGGAAAAAGTAATGGCGGCGGGCTTTGAGTTGGTCAACGCGGATATCACCTTAATAGGCGAACGGCCGAAAATCAGCCCCTACCGGGCGGCCATGGCTGCGGCCATGGCCAAAGCCCTGGGGGTGGCCCCGAACCTGGTGAGCGTCAAAGCCACCACCACTGAAGGGGTAGACGCGACCGGCCGGGGCGAGGCTTTGGCCGCCCAGGCTGTGGTGCTGCTGCGATAATACTGATGGGGGCGCGGTTATGATGGGGAAACGGGAACGGTTCAGTCCCAGGTGGAGCGTGGTTTTGGCCGCGCTATTGCTGTTGGGCGGCTGTTCGCTGCTGCCGGAAGAAAAGGTCAAGCGCGGCGAGTTTGACGCCTTGTCCCAGCGGGTCACGACGCTGGAAGGCCAGGTGACCACCCTTCAAGGCCTCCACCCCGACCTGGCCCGCACCGTTTCCGGCGGGCCCGCCGTGCCCACAGCGCTGCCCGGCGACCCTGTCCCGGCCGCCGCTCCGGCCCCGAAAGCTTCCGGCAGCGAACGCGCCGCCTATCAGCGGGGCCAAAACCTGTTGAAGCAAAAGCAGTACGACCAGGCCGCCGAAGCTTTCCGCCAGATGCTCGCGGACTATCCCAGCGGCCGCCTGGCCCCCAACGCCGCCTATTGGCTGGGCGAATGCTATTACGCCGCCGGGCGCTACGGCGAGGCCGCCGCCGGTTTCCAGAACGCCGCCGACCGCTATCCCGAGTCGGACAAGGCCCCGGACGCGATGATGAAGCTGTCGTGCAGCTACGACCGCCTGGGCGACAACACCCGGGCCATGGCGGTGATGGATGTGATGCTGACCCGTTATCCCTCTTCCAATGCCGCGAAAATGTATTATAATGGGGAAGGGTGCTTCCGGCGGTAATGCCGGGACTGACTGAATCGTGTAAGGTGATGCGCAGTGGGCGAGAATGATATGGAACTGTTGGGGCTGTCCGCTGAGGACGAAGAAGACGGCGGGCTGCCCGGCCCCGCCGAACCGGCCCGGAAAGCCTGGCGGCATCCGCAGGCCTGGGTGCCGCGGGAACTGAGTTTTCTCTTTTTCCTGGCTCCCCTGGTTTTCTGGCCGGCGGCTATTGTTGTGGCCATCCTCTATGTCTACAGCAACGACATGGCCGACGTGTCCTTTGACGAACTGCGCAATTTCAAGCCCCCCACCATTTCCTACGTCTACGCCGGGGACGGCACCACCCTGGCCGAATTGTACAGGGAACACCGCCTGGTCACCCCGTTGGGGGAAATCCCGCCCATGGTCATCAACGCCTTCCTGGCGGCTGAAGACTCCAACTTTTACCGCCACCAGGGGGTTGACCTCATGGGACTCATCCGGGCGGCCAAGGCCAACTTCGAGGCCGGGGCCAAGGTGCAGGGCGCCTCCACCATCACCCAGCAGATGATCCGCACCTTCCTCCTCTCCAACGAGCGCACCTATGACCGCAAGCTCAGGGAAATCGTCCTGGCCTGGCGGGTGGAAAACACCTTTACCAAGAACGACATCCTCTATCTCTACCTCAACCGCATCTATCTCGGCCGGGGGGCCTATGGCGTGGAATCCGCCGCGCGCCTCTATTTCGGCAAAAGCATCCGCGACGTCAATCTGGCCGAGGCCTCCATGCTGGCCGGGCTGGTCAAGGCCCCCAGCACCATCGCCGCGCACCTGAACACCCCCCGCAGCCGCGAACGCCAGCACTATGTGCTCGGGCAGATGATAGCCGCCGGTTTCATTGACGACGGGCAATACAAGGCCGCGCTGGACAGCCCCCTGAATTTCATCCCTTCCCGACCCAACCTCTACCGGGAGACCTCGCCCCAGTTCGCGGAAATCATCCGCCAGCAGGGTATTGAGATGCTGGGCGAAGACGAGCTTTTGACCAATGGCTATAAAATCCACACCACCCTGGATTTGAAGGCCCAGGCCATGGCCCAGGAAGCCCTGCGCCACGGGCTGGACGCGCTGGCCAAGCGGCAGCGCATGTCCCCCAAAGTGGCCCACTTAAACCAGGTGCAGGCCCTGACCCTCATCCGCGAACAGCGCGAAACCCTGAAAAACCGCCCCCTGATGGACGGCCAGGAAATAGAAGCCGTGGTGGATGAAGTGGTGAGCAGCGGCGAGGATGGGCCCGGCCTGCGCTTGACCATTGGCGACGACACGGCCTTTCTGCCCCAGGACGAAGTGAAATGGATTCTGGGCGGCCGCCGCCTGGAACAGTATTTCGCGCCGGACGACATGGTGATGGTGCGCCTCAGCGCCGCCAGCCGCCCCGGCGGCCCCTGGATGGCCGTGACCGCGCCGCCGCCTGACCTTCAGGGCGGCCTGGTGCTCATGGAAAACAAAACCGGCCGGGTGCTGGCCATTGTCGGCGGCCGTGATTTCGGGCAGAGCCAGTTCAACCGGGCCACCCAGGCCCGCCGCCAGCCCGGCAGTTCCTTC
>JAITVE010000003.1 GCA_031285975.1 Candidatus Adiutrix sp.
AGACATGTAAGTACCCGAAAGGGAAATAATAGAAGCCTGCGAGGCACAGGACAGACAGAAGGTACTCCTTTTAATAGTAGAAGTAAAGATAAATTTTTTAGCGGGACTGGCTGGGGGCGTGGCCGAAGAATTCGCGGAAGCGCTTGGCGAAGTGGGAGCTGTCGGAAAAGCCGCATTCTATGGCTATGTCGGTTATGGAACGCTGGGTGTTGTGCAGGAGCCAGTTGGCGTGGCGCAGGCGCAGTTTGCGAAAGTATCCGGCGGGGGAATCCCGCAGGAAAACCTGGAAGAGCCGCTCCAACTGCCGGGTGCTGACCCCCACCTCGCGGGCCACGTCCTCGGTGGCGGCCACGGCGGCAATGTTCTGCTCCATATAGAAAACCGCCCGGCGCACGCGGGGGTCGGTGATTTCCTGATAATCGTTCATATAGGGCGTTTGGGGGTGGTCGATGGGGCGGTTCCAGTCCAGCACCATGTGGCGCAGGGTTTTCATGACGCGCTCGGCCCCGAAGTATTTTTCGATGATGGACAGGGCCAGGTCGGTGGTGGCAGAGCCGCCGGGGCTGGTGATGATGCCCCGGTCTTCCACGAACAGTTCGTCGATGACGGGCAGCGCCCCCGGGAAATTGTTCTTAAAATCCTGATAATGATACCAGTGCACTCCGCAGCGGCGGGAGTCCATGAGCCCGGCCCGGGCCAGGATGAAGCTGGCCGTGCACAGGCCGATGACCGGCACATTTTTTTTCACGGCTTCCTTCATGTAGTCGGTCAGGGCCGGGGAGACCTGGTCGAGACTGTCCAGAAGGCCGCCCGCCAGCACAATGTAGTCAAACTCCGCCGGGTCGCGGAAGGTTTCCCAGGGCGAAATCTGCACGCCGCAGCTTGATTTTATGGGCGCGAGGTCGTGGCTCATCACCGACCAGGAGCACCAGATGGGGCGGCTGCGGTCGCCCACGTCGGCGGCCTGGCGCAGGGGCTCGATGAAGCCGGTGAAGGCCAGCAGCGTAAAATCCGGGGCCAGGGTGAAGCCGACTTTCAGATGCGTTTCGTTGTCAGCCGGGTGTTCAGCGTCAGCCATAGTCGTCTCCAAAATTCTGTGCGCAAGCGGAAATGAAACAATCATACTATGAATGCGCCGGGCTGACAAGCGGCCTGTCTCAGCGAAAAACAGCCCGCACTCTACGAGTGCGGGCTGTTTTTCATGGTGCGGCAAAAATCACCGCGCTTAGTTTTGGCCGTCCTTGACGGGTTCCAGGATGGACTTGCCGTTGGCCTCGGTTTTCACCAGCATGATGACCTTGACAAAGGCCGCGCAGGCCCCGAGGGCGATAATCAGGCCCGGCAGGCCCGACATGTTGAACAGGGCGCGGATAGCGTCCAGCCCCATGTAGGTCATGCCCATGTAGGCCATGGTGCCGATGCAGGCGCCCCAGAAAACCTTCAGCCAGATGGGGGAGACGGTTTTCTCAGGGGTGATGCCGGTGGTGCACAGGGCCCCCAAAGCGTCGAGGTTGGCGTTGGCCGCCGTGGCGAAGGAGATGAGGCAGATGAAGATGTAGATCAGCTTGTTCAGGTACGCGCCGGGGTAGCCGTCAAAGAGCACGTAGATGAGCTGGCCGAAGCCCCGGTTCGGGTCGTCCAGAACCGCTTTCATGGAGCCGGGGTTGGCCGCTTCCATAAAAATGCCGGTGCCGCCGAACACGCTGAACCACAGCCAGCCGAAGAAGGCGGGCAGCAAAAGGTTCATCATCAGGAACTCGCGGATGGTGTAGCCCTTGGCGATGCGGCCCAGGAAGAGGCAGGTGATGGGGGCCCAGGCGAACCAGCTTCCAAAATAGGCCACCGTCCAGTATCCGGCCCAGGGGTCGGAATGGGCGGCCCCGGTGACCAGGTTGCGCTGGAAGAATTCGTCAATGAACAGGCCCAGGGATTCCGTGCCCAGGTTGATGAGATAGGACGTGGGCCCGGCCACCAGGAAGAAGGCCAGGGCGAAAAAATACAGCCAGGTGTTGATGCGGGCCAGGTGCTGAATGCCCTTCTGCAAGCCCGAGATGGAGGTGAGCATGGCCAACAGCAGAATGCCCACGGCGATCAGGGCGTAGATGGCATAGTTGCCCACCGGGCCGCCCACGGCGGTGACGCCCTGGGCAATGGCCATGATGCAGCTCACCATGGTGGCCGACATGCCGAGCACCACCGAGAAGGTGCCCAAACTGTCCACCAGGCGGCCGCCGGTGCCGTCGGCGTATTTGCCCATCAGGGGGCGGATGATGGTGCTGATGGAAAAGGGCATCCTGAGGTTATAGAACGACAGGGCAAAGGTCATGGCCAGCACCGAGTAGATGGCATAGGGGGTGATGGTCCAGTGGACGAAGAGCACGGCCATGGAGTTTAAGGCCGCTTCCGGGGTGTTGGCCGTTACGCCGGAAATGGTGGAGGGCGCGGTGTAGTGGGTGACCGCCTCGGCCACCGGCCAGAAGACGATGCCCATGGCGATAACCGTGGTCAGGGACACGGCGAACCACTTGAAGCGCGACAACAGCGGCTCCGCGTCTTCGCCGCCGATGCGCACGTTCCCCACCTTGGAAAACAGGGCGTAAAGGCACAAAAGCACCATGATGACCGCCGTGCCGTTGAAGAGCCAGGCGATGTTATTGGTGATGGCCCCGTTGAGCTTGCCCACCAGCGCCGAAAAGTTTTCGGCGTTGCCCAGGGAAATGGCAATGGTCAGCACTATGGCGATGGAGGCCGGTAAAAAGACGAGTTTTTGCAAATTCTTCATGAATGTTCCGCTCCGTTCTCTCTTAGAGCGCTTTTCGCTTTCAAGGTCATATGCGAGAAATGAAAAGCGCCCGGATGTTTGCGTATTTTGCAATTTACTGAAGGCAGGTAAATTGCAAAATGCTCTAAATATGGCCGTAATAATCGCGGTGGGCCACCACGGAATAGGCGTGATCCAGCAGGGTGCCCCAGCTCCACACCGGCAGGTCAAGCTCGCGCTGAATGGCGCGGGCGAACATCTGCATCCCCGTGCATTCCAGCATGATGGCCCCGATGGAAGGGTTCTTGGTCACGAATTCCTTGCAGATGCGGATCATGTCCGTCTCGGCTTTGTCGTAATAGGCTTCGGGCACGGCGGGGCGCTTTTCGTGATCCCACAGGTGGTCAAACTCGGGGCAGCCGTATTCGTCCTGCGCCCCGGCGATGAGGTAGTTGCTGCCGGGGACGATGCCCACGTTCGACAGGTGGGTATCGGTGAGGAAACGCTTCTGGGCGCAGACGATGCCCACGTTCTTTTTCGGGCCGATGACCTGCTGGATGAAGGGAACCTGCAAGAGGCTGGACATGAACACCGGCACGTCCACGGCCCCGGCCACGTCTTTTTGGAAATAGGCGAAATAGCCGCACTCGGCGGCAATGGCCCGGCAGCCCATGCGTTCCAGCTTTTGGGCGGCGCGGATGATGGGGGCGCGGCAGGGGGTTTTGTCCTGCTCCCACACCAGGGTGTAGTTGTCCACGCCCTCGGCGATTTCATACTGAATGGGGAAGCCCCAGCCGCTGGCGTTGCGCACGTCGCCGGGGAATCCGGGGTAGGCGTCGTCCAGCACCATAATGCCGATGCCCATGCCGTAGCAGGTGTGGTTCTTGCGGGTAATCATATGGTTAAGGTCGCGGTCGCGCTGTTGCGAATACATTTTTTTCTCCTTAGGCCTGGGGTTTCAAGCTGTCGAGCCAGGTTTGTGCGGCGCCGGCCTTGGTCATGACCTGATCCATAGCGGCCAGGTTGGCCTGGGCGATGGCCGGGGCCTGGTAATTTTTCAAGAGGCGGTCGATTTCCTTGTTGGCGTTTTCCAGCAAAACATCCGCCACCCGCCGGCCGCCCAGGGGGCCGCGCTGGGCCACTTTGGGATACCAGGGGGTGGTGCGGGCCCGCACCAGGGTGTGCTTTTTGTTGAGGAAAATGCCGCCGGGGCCGACCTGGTTGATGAGATCGACGGCCAGGCTGTCGTCGTCCAGCGGCATGTCGTTCAGGAAATATTCGACCATAGAAATTATGTCCAGGTCGCACATGAATTTTTCATAGCTGATGGCCGCCCAGGAATCCAGGATGCCGGTGGAATGGACGATCATGTCCACCCCGTTTTCGGCTGCGGTGAAAATGGGCAGCACGGCCTCATAGCCGCTCTGGGCCGAAACTTCCTTGGCGTCGTTCACGCCGCCGCCGCAGCGGCAGGGCAGGTTGTAATAATTGGCCAGGGACTTGCAGTATTTGGCCTGCAAAGCATAGCCCGGGGTGCCGATGGCAATGGAGCCGCTCCGCAAATCGCTGGTGGTGGCCTGAAGGCCATACATCACCGCCGTGCCGGGTTTTACGAGCTGGGCCAAAGTCAGGCCCGCCAGGCACTCGGCGTTGCCCAGGGCCACGTTCCCGGCCAGGCTGGCCGGGCCGGTGGCGCCCGCCATGGGGCCGGGGGAGATCATCATGGCCTGGCCGTGCTGGGCGCAGAGCATGATGGAATCCAGGGCCATGCGGTCAAGCTGCAAGGGGGAGAGGGTACTTATCATGGTCATGGTTTTGGGGGAGGACGTGAATTTGTCCATGCCGCCCCACAGGGCCGCGCAGAGTTCCATGAGCTGGCGGTATTTCCCCTCGGTCTCCGGCACAATGAACAGGCACTTGTCGGAATAGAGCATGGCCGCGTAAATCATGGCCAGGCTGGCCAGTTCCGGCTTCACCTCGTTGGGCTGGGCCAGAATGCCGCCGTTGATGTTGAAGACGG
>JAITVE010000026.1 GCA_031285975.1 Candidatus Adiutrix sp.
GCCCCGGCTTTTTCCCGCAAAAGGGCCAGGGTTTCGGCGGCCCCCGGCGAGGCGGGGTTCAGATGGGTAAAAATCACCGCCGTGTCCGGCGCGGCCAGACGCAGAGCCACAGCCCGGCCAATGCCCCGGGCTCCGCCGGTTATCAAGACCACTTTTTTGATATCTGCCATTGTAAACCCCTAAAACTGCCGCAGACAGCGGCCTTCAGAACAGATGGTTGCGCGGCGCGGAACCGTCAATCACGCGGACAGCGCCCGCAGGGCACAACTCCACACAGGCGGCGCAGCCCACACAGGCCCCGCCGGAGATAAAAACGCCCCGCTTCACGGCAATGGCCTGGGCCGGACATTGATCCCGGCACAGGCCACATTTCAGGCATCCGTCAGTAATCCGCACAAAGGCAGATGACTGCTTAGAGCGCTTTTCTATTTCAAGGTCATATGCGAAAAATGAAAAGCGCCCGGATGTTTGCGTATTTTGCAATTTACTAAAGGCGGGTAAATTGCAAAATGCTCTAGTTTGCGACCTCAATGAACTGGCGTCCCCGGTAGGTGCCGCAGTGGGGGCAGACATGATGGGGCCGTTTGGGCTCGCCGCAGTGGGAGCATTTCACCACTGTGGGGGTCAGAGCGGTGTAGTGAGTCCGACGTTTGCGCCCGTGGGTCTTGGATTGTTTTCTTTTGGGTACAGCCATTTCACACCTAAGTTTCCGCCGGGCCTGTTCGCGCTCCGGCCGTATTATGCTAATTCACAGTTGTCTTCATATCATCGCAACCGCAGGGGCCGCCGTTGAGGTCGGCGCCACAGCGGGGGCAAAGTCCCGCGCAATCCTGGCGGCACAAAAAGCGGAAGGGCCAGGCCAGCCAGAAAAATTCAGCCAAAAGGCCGCGCAAATCCACCCGGCCGTCCGATACCGGCAATGCGCCGTCGTCGTCTTCATCTTCCCCGGCGGCTTCGCCAGGGAGGGCCAGGTTGACCAGTTCGTCCACCTCGCCGCGCAGCTCGGTTTCTTTTTCCGACAGGCAGCGGTCGCACATCATGACCACCCCCACCTGGAAGGAACCGCGCAGCGACAGCCGACGGCTGCCGTGGCGTTTCACCTTCAACTGCCCCGTCAGCGCGGAAGTGACGGCGGGGCGTTCCTGGCCCTCAGCCGTGGCCACAGCCGCCACCTCTTCCGGGGCCAGGTTCAGGGCCAGTTCCAGGCCTTCCGGCGGTATGGCATCCAGGGTCACCATCAAAGTGTTCGCTTCCACAAGCCGCCTCCGCCGAGAGAGTTTCGGCCGAGCCCGAATGAAAGAGCTATTTTAGCCGAAAAACCCATTGAGTCAAGGACAAAAAATCAAGAAGCAGGGGCTATTTTTTAATTTAGCCCAGTTGCCCTGATGTGGGCTGGTCGGTTCTCCAACCAGTCGCTTCGCTCCGTCGCCCCTCTTTGGGGGCGACCGCTATCTGCAAAACCGGCTACTCGGCAGTCGTTGGGGCCGGGGCCGCCTCAGCGGCGGGAGCGGCGGCCTCATTAGCCGCAGGCGGCGCGGGGGTGGCCGCGAAATCAGCGGCGGGCGAAGCCGGGGCAGAGGCCGCAGGGGCTTCCGACGAATATTCGTCCATAATCGAGCCCTTGTTCAGGCCGCCCTGGGAAATGGCCATGTTCAGCGAGGTGCACATGAAAATAATCGCCGCCGCGCAGGTGATTTTGCTAATCAGGGTGGCCGGGCCGCGCGTGCCGAAAACAGTGCCGGAAGACCCGCCGAAAGCGGCTCCCATGCCCGCGCCCTTGCCCGCCTGCAAAAGAACCGTCAAAACCAGGATGACGGCGGCCACGACATGGATGGAGACGATGATTATGTTCATGCTTTTCTTCCCGCTTGATGAAAAGTGAGTGCGTTGCGTTCACCCGGAGCGTTTTACGGCTCCGAACTAGGTACTATACCATATCACGCCGCCGGATAAAAGAATTATTTCACCCCTCATCCCCGGCACAAAAAAGCCGCCTGGAACAGCGGTCAAATAACGGAATTATATATAGTATTTACCAGCCGCCAACCAGGCCGAGCGCCCGTCAAACCTTAAGATTGACGACGAGCCCCAGCATCTGGTCAGAGGTTTGGACGGTTTTGGCGTTGGCCTGATAGGCGCGGGAGGTGACGATGAGGTTGACCATCTCCATGGCCACATCGGTGGTGGAGCCGAAAGCGAACCCCTCGGGGGCTCCCGGCCCGGAGGCTTCCG
The DNA here is from genome assembly GCA_031285975.1 of Candidatus Adiutrix sp. Classification (GTDB taxonomy): domain Bacteria; phylum Desulfobacterota; class Desulfarculia; order Adiutricales; family Adiutricaceae; genus Adiutrix. The sequence goes on from JAITVE010000026.1 coordinate 2,233, forward strand.
GCAACCCCGGCCCGTGGGGAACCAGCGGAGCCGCGCCGTCCACAGCCTGCGGCCCGTTGGCCCGCACGCCGGACTGCCGGGGCAAATCGCTATAGGTCACCCGCCCGGCCTTGAAGCCCTCAGTCAGGACATTGGCCAGATTATGCGCCGTGCTCTGAAGGCCCACTCCATAGGCGGAAAAGGCGCTCAGCGGCGGGGCGAGGCTTCCAATGGGCATAAGCGTCCCTACCTTTCAGGCTTATTGTAGGCCTTTTCCACAAGCTCTGTCAAGCCGGGGGAATTTTGCCACTGTACAGCGAAGCCCTGGCATAATACTCGCGGGCGAGGCGGTTTTTCCGTCAGACGCAGCCCGGAGATGATTTTAGCGCGGGGATAGACCTGTCAGGGTCATCCCCGCGCTGAAATCGGCTCTGGGCGAAGTATGGCGGAAAAAGCGTCCGCCCGCATCACGCGTCAAAATTGATGATTTTGGCAAAGGAAGCCGCTTCCAGGCTCGCGCCGCCGACCAGCGCGCCGTCGATGTCCGGCTGGGCCATGAGCTGGGCCACGTTGTCCGGCTTCACCGAGCCGCCGTAGAGGATGCGCAGGCCTTCAGCCCAGTTCTTTTCCAAACGCTCCGACAGGCGGGAGCGGAGGAAGGCGTGGACTTCCTGGGCGGTGTCCGGCGTGGCGGTGAGGCCCGTGCCGATGGCCCAGATGGGTTCGTAAGCCAGCACCAGGGGGCCGAGGTCGGCGGGGGTGAAACCGGCCAGGGCTTCGTCCAACTGGCGGCCCAGCACTTCGAAGGTGCGGCCCCCCTCCCGCTCGCTCTGGGTTTCGCCCACGCAGAGAATGGGCATGAGCCCGGCTTTCAGCGCGGCCCGCAGCTTTTTATTCACCCATTCGCCCGTGTCGCCGAACATCTGGCGGCGTTCACTGTGGCCGATGATAACCGCGCCCGCCCCGGCAGCTTTAATCATGGGGGCCGAGACTTCGCCAGTATACGCGCCTTCGTCCTCCCAGAACACGTCCTGGGCGGCGATGATGACCGGGCTCCCGGCTGTGGCCGAGGCCGCGGCTTCCAGCGAGGTGAAAGGCACGCCGAAAGCCACCTGCCGGTCGTCCTTGGGCGGCGCCAGCCCGAGCAGTTCGGAGAAAAATTTCCGGGCCTGATCGCTGGTTTTGAACATCTTCCAGTTCCCGGCCAAAAGCGGTTTCCTGCGCATAAAAAATCCTTTCCGGCGCCGGGCCTCACCCGGAAGCCTCCCCGTTGCGGTTACGTACATGGCTAGGAGCAGTTCATGAACAACTTGTACATTTCCCTGACTGCGTTGTTCTCGTTTTGCCAGGAAAACGCACAAATTATTCCTGAACTGAGCCTTAGGGCGTGATGTGTATCATTAAAATCCAGCCGGGCCGGGGCCGTATCATGGCCACGCAAAGCTATTCGGCGTAAGATTTCATTCTTCAAATATAGCAAAATTAGCCGGGCATGACAAGCAAAGCGGCTTTTTTGAAACAATTTCCAAAAAATTGATTCAAATCAAGGCGCGCTGGCGCAATCAGTCTTATATTGTATCTAACGAAGCCGAGAAGGAGGCTCTTATGAACAGCGCGAAAGTCGGGAACAACACCAAAGTCCGGGATATCATAGAGATAGACGAAAGCTTGTGCAACGGCTGCGGCCAGTGCCTTATCAACTGCGCCGAAGGGGCTCTGGCCCTGGTGGACGGCAAGGCCAGGCTGGTGAGCGATATTTATTGCGACGGCTTGGGGGCCTGTTTGGGGCACTGCCCCACCGGAGCCCTGAAAGTCATTCAGCGGTCGGCCCCGGATTTCGATGAAGAAGCGGCCATGAGCCGGGTGCGGGAGATGCAGAGCGCGGCGGGGGGGGAAGCCTGCGGCTGTTCCGGGCACGGGGCGGCTCCGGCGGCCAAGTCCGGCGGCTGTCCCGGCGCGAAAGCGCGGCAGGTGGAGCCGGTCGGCGCGGCGGGGCTGTCGTCCTGGCCCATTCAATTGAAGCTGGTCTCCCCCGCCATGCAGGGGTTGGACAGCCCGGTGCTGGTTTTGGCCGCCGACTGCACGGCCTTCACCGGCGTGGAGTTCCACCGGGTGTTTTTAGGTTCCGGGTATCCGCTGGTCATGGGCTGCCCGAAGCTGGACGAGGTGGAGCCGTATATTGAAAAAGTGGCCGCCATTCTCAAAGCCCACCCGCGCATTCAAGAGCTGCGCGTGCCGATGATGAGCGTGCCGTGTTGCGGGGGATTGGGGTATATTGCCGCGCAGGCCATGAAGCGGAGTGGGCGCGAAAGTGAGATTGCGTTGCGGACGTGGATTGTTACCCCGCAGGGGCAGGTGACGGAGGAGGCTATTCGGTAAGAAATTTAGAGCGCGCTACGTGAGCGGGAAATGTGACCGTTGATGGAAATTTTTGCGCGAAGTTGCAAATATAAAGGAGATTGTCATGTCAGTTACTATGTGTCCGGGACAGAATACGGCGTTTTGGCGGCCGGACGATATTTTTGAGATTACTTGCCCTAATTGCGGTACGGCGGTGGAATTTTTTAAGGACGAGTCCCGGCGGCGGTGTTCGGGCTGCGGGCATATTTTTACGAACCCGAAATTGAATGAGGGCTGCGCCAAGTGGTGTAAATTCGCGGATAAGTGTTTGGGGCTGAACGACGCGGTGCGGCGCGATGTGGATGGAGAGGCGGACGGGGCGGCGCAGTGAAGTCATTCCGCCAATACCGGCTTATGCCGGTATTGGCGCGTGAATGGGACGCGGCGCGTTTTCGCGGGTCACGAGGTTTGAGGGGATGATTTCCTCGGCTTTGAAGCTTTGGCCGTCCACCATGTGTTTGATGGCCATGCTGACGCCTTCGTAGACCATGCGGGGCGGGTATCCGCTTCATCCTCAGCCAGGGTCAGTATAGCACAATCCCCATAAAAAAAGCCACCCGCCCGGATGGCCTTTTTTTCATGCGAAAGCGCCAAAACTTACTTGAAAGCTTTCAGCACCGCTTCGGCCCCGGCCTTGGCCACGGCCACATCGTTGGCCACGGAACTGCCGGAGGCGCCGATAGCGCCGATGATGGTGCCGTCTTTGTCTTTAATGAGTTCGCCGCCGCCGAAGATGACCATGCCGCCGTTGGTCACTTCAATGCCATACAGTTCCGCGCCCGGCTGGTTGGAGGCCTCGGCCAGTGTGGTGGTGGGCATGTTCAGGGAACGGGCGGTGTAGGCTTTCTTAATGGCCAGGTCGATGCTGGCCAAAAAGGAGCCGTCCATGCGGTGGAAGGCCTTCAGGTTGCCGCCCGCGTCCACGACGGCGATGTTCATCAGGGTGCCCTGTTCCTGGGCTTTTTTGATGGCCGCGTCAATGGCCACATCGGCCAGTTCGGAGGTCATGTCGCCGGGCAGCATCAGCCCTTTGGCCCCGGGGGCCTGGGCCAGCGCCAGGGGAGCGGAGAACAGGCACAGGGCCAAAACGAGCGAGAAAACAGTTTTCATGGCAAAAACTCCTGTATGTTTGCGCATTTAGAGCGCTTTTCTATTGCAAGGCAGCCTGCATGAAATGAAAAGCGCCCGGATGTTTACGTATTTTGCAATTTACTAAAGGCAGGTAAATTGCAAAATGCTCTAGTGGATAGCGAGCCACATTATATGGCTTCTTTCAATGCAATAATACGCCCTTCATGGTTTTCTTGTCAAGCAGACCCGCAGACATGAATTTCTCATAATGAGAATGCCGCATATGCAGTGTTGGCAAGGATTTTCTGCTTCCGCAGGAACGGCGGTTGGTAGGGAGACGTAGCCGGAGGCGGGCGGACACCAAGAGAAAGAGGTGTATGGGCGCTGACGCGGAAATTGCGGCGGGGTGAGGTTCGGGACATTTTTACTCAATTTTCAAAAACAGGGGCGGCGCAATATTATGGGTTTAGGGGATTGCCCTTGGCTTTATCAATAAAATTAGGGCATTAAGTCGGTCATTTTTTCTTAGTCAATGCCGTTTTTTTCCTTG
>JAITVE010000055.1 GCA_031285975.1 Candidatus Adiutrix sp.
CAAAGGTTTTTTCTTTAGACTTGACTTCGTCGCTCACAGGACACCTCACTCCGTGGATATAATGTAGCACGAAATCGGGGGCACGGCAAGCGTCCCCAAAACATCCGAATTTGCCCTCCGGCGGCTTCGGGGGTATAATCGCAGGGACGAAAAATTTCATCCACCGGAGGCTGGGACATGCTGGCTCAGTTCAGGATTATATGCTTCATGATATTCGCGGCGTTCAGCCTGCTGGGGCCGCTCACGGCCGGGACGGCGCGGGCCGAGGGCGAGGCGGCTCCGGCGGGGGCTCCCGATATTCAAAAGGCCATCGCTCTGTTGGAGGACGAGGCCAGCCGCCAGGAAATGATTACCCTCTTGAAACTCCTGGCCGCGCTCGACCGGGAAAAGGCCGGGGCGGTCATCGCGGAGCTGGAATCCGGCCGCACTCTGGCTGAGGACGAAGACGGGGTGAAGAATTTCCTCAGTGCGTTGACGGAAGAAGCCTGGGAAGGAGCCAGCGTTTCCGGGCGCGGCCTCAAGCAGTCGGCGCGGGTGATGACCAATGTTTTCAAGGCCCTGGCTATGCCGGAAGCCCTGGACATGTGGCTGCCGTACCTCTTGAAAATTTTCCTCTGGGGCCTGGCGTGCCTCCTGGGGACGTTTTTCATCATCAAAAAATACGGCCAGATGCCCGAGGCTTCCGGTTCGGCGGGGGCGCGGTTCCGGGCGGCGGCCAGGCATATTTTGCTTGTGACCGGGCCCAACCTGGCGCTGATTCTGTCGTTTTTGAGCATCCCGCCGCTCTCCACCACCGCGCGGGGGGTGACCGCTGACCTGGCCACTGGTTTCAGCTTTTTATACGTGTTCATCCGGCATTTTTTCATCAGCCTGTCGATGCTCTACATCACGCTGGAAATCATTAAAATCCTGTTTACGCCGGGGCCGGGCCGCCGCCCGCTGGCCAACGTCCACCCGGTTTTGGCGCGCCATTTCGCGCACACCCTGCGGCTGTTCACGGTCTACACCACCTTCATGGTCTTTTTCAAAGACGCCTTCATGGGGCATTTCCTGGCCAGTTCGCTCTACCTGGGGCCGCTGATTTTCCTGACCCTGCCGGTGCCGGCCTATCTCACCGCCCGGCTGGTGAAGCTGCGCCGCCTGGTCTGCCGCATCGGCGAGGCCGAAGTCACGGCGCCCCCCGAGGAACAGCCCGGCCCGGACGAGGAAGCCGCCCCGGAGTCCGTCCCGCCCCGCCTGGAGTACCAGGCGGATATGCTCATCAAAAAGCATTGGGGCCTCCTGTCCTTTATAGCGGTGTGGACGCTGTGGTTCCTGTCGCTCTTGAACCCGGCGGACACCAGCCGCCGCTTTGCCGGGCAACTGCTGTTCTGCGTGGTGATGCTGGGGCTGGCCGTGCTGGGCATAAAATTCCTGCGGCGGCTCCTGGGGCGTTTGGCGGCGCGGGACACGGGCGGCAGCCGCAGTTTTTTGCTCTACGCCGACCTGCTGATTTGCGCGGTCATCGGCCTGGCCTGGGGCGGGCTGGTGGTCACGGTCTGGGGCGTGCCGCTGGAAGGCTTGTTGGACAACGGCATCCTGCGCGACATTGCCGGGCGGGCCCTGGCCATTGCCGCGGTTATCGTGGGCCTGGCGGTTTTCGTCCGCTTCAGCCAGCTGACCACGGACTGGCTCATGTCCTCGCCGGACTTGGCCCGCAACCGCAACTGGCGCACCATGACCCCCCTGGCGCTCACCGCCGTCCGGGCGCTGGCCGTCTTCACCGGGGTGGTGGCCATCCTGGAACGCCTGGGGGTCAACGTCGGGCCCATCCTGGCCGGCGCGGGCATCCTGGGCCTGGGGGTGGGCATGGGGGCCCAGTCGCTGGTGAAGGACGTGATTAACGGCATCTCCATCCTCACCATGGACACCCTGTCGGTGGGGGACTACGTGACCATCGGCGGCAAGAGCGGCACGGTGGAGACCGTGGGCCTCCGCAGCATCCGCCTGCGGGACGCGGCCGGGAACCTCACCGTGGTGCCCAACTCCATCATCGACACCATCGTCAACATGACCCGCGACTATTCCCAGGATTTGGTGGAATTCGCCGTGCCCTACGACGCCGACCCCGACGCCATGCTGGACATGGCCCGCGACGTGGCCGCCGAACTGAGCCGCGATTCCGCCTGGCGCGCCTGCCTCACCGCCCCGGTGAGCGTGCAGGGCATCACCGCCTTTGACGCGGGCGGCACCACCATCCGCCTGAAAATCAGCACCGCCGCCGGGGAGCAGTGGGCCGTGGGCCGCGAACTGCGCCTGCGCCTAAAACGCCGGATGCTCCAGGACGGCTTGACCGCCTCCTGGTTCGGCCAAAACGTCATCTATCACCACAAAACGAAATCAGAAGGTTAAGTACGGCATCGTCATGAGTCTGCGAACGAAATCACTGTTATTTTTGCTGGCCGCCGCCTCTCTTTGGAGTCTGTCGGGCGTCCTCGTCAAAACCATTGACTGGAACCCCCTGGCCCTGGCCTCCTCCCGCAGCCTGGTGGCCGGGTTCACCATCATCTTCCTCACCCGGCGGACTTTGGACCGCCGCCCGCCCAGCCGCCCCCAATGGTGGGGGGCCGTGTTCATGGCCTTGGTGGGGTTGACGTTCGTCTCGGCCACCAAACTGACCACGGCGGCCAACGCCATTTTGCTGCAATACACCGCGCCGGTCTGGGTGGCCATCTTCGCGCCGCTGGTGCTGCGCGAACGCACCAGCGGGCGGGACTGGTTTTTCATTGCCCTCACCTTCGGCGGCATGGCCATGTTTTTTATGGATTCCGTCTCCGCCGAGGGCTTTTGGGGCATCATCCTGGCCATTATGAGCGGCCTGGCCTTCGCGGCCCTGCCGATGGCCCTCCGCTACGTCAAGGACGACCAGCCCTTCAAATGCTTGATTTACGGGAATTTTTTACTGTTCCTGGTCGGGCTCCCCTTCTGGCGGGCCCCCTACCCGGACTTGGGCGATGTGGGGCTGATCATCTTCGCCGGGGTGGTGCAGTACGGATTGCCGTATTACCTCTACGCCTTGGCCAGCAAGGGGGTCAGCACCCTGGAAATGGTTCTCGTCACCGCGCTGGAACCCATCCTCAACCCCATCTGGGTGTTCCTGGCCATCGGCGAGCAGCCGGGGCTGTGGTCCCTCATCGGCGGCGCGGTGGTGCTACTGACCATCACCGCCTGGAGCGTGCTGAAAACCGTCCGGCCCTCCCCGGCGGTGCAGTAATTATCCAAACGCGAACGCCCCTGAAACAGCCGCAAACGGTTGTTTCAGGGGCGTTTTGTGTGCGCCGAGTACGTAATTTACGCGGTGAAGGCCTGGGCCAGTTCCGGCCCCTGGAGCCGCTGCCCGCCCTTGTAGGCCCGCATGGAGCCCGGCGAGATTTCGTCGATAAGGAGCAGTTTGCCCTCGGCGGAACGGCCGAATTCCATTTTCAGGTCAAAGATGTCCAGGCCGTTTTTCTGGCCAAGCTCCTGAATCAGCCCGGCGATGCTCCGGGCCTGGGCCTTGATTTTGGCGATTTCCTCAAGGGTGGCCAGGCCGAGTTCCACCAACGTTTCGTCGTTGGCCAGGGGGTCGCCGCGCTCGTCGTCCTTAAGGGTTATTTCCACCAGGGGAGCGGAGAAGCGGCGGCCGTCCTCGGCATAGAGCCCGTAGCGCCGGACAAAGCTGCCCGTGGCCACGAAGCGGACGATGACCTCCAGCCCCTGGCCGAAGGGCCGGGCGGGCACGACTTCCATGGTGGATTCGTCCAGATTGACGGCCCCCATGTGGGTTTCGGCCAGACCGCGCCGGGCCGCTTCGCCGAAGATGAAGGAAGTCATGGCCAGGCAGGCCCGGCCCATCCCGGCCTGTTCGCCGACCACGGAATTGCCGCCGGGATCGACCACGCCCCCGGGCCCGCCCGTGACGGAATCCTTAAATTTCAATAGATAGCGGCCGTTTTCCAGTTGGTAGACGTCCTTGGTTTTGCCGTTTTTTACCAGTTTCATAACGCGTACATCCTCTCCCGCACCCAGGCGGAGCATTTGTTCATCTGCACAAGATACAAAATTTCCGTTCGGCAGGCAAGACAAAAGGAAGAGGCGCGGTGAGAGGCATGGTCGGCAAAATGATAGTTCACTGGAAATGGATTCCTGCCTTCGCCGGTATGGCGCGGTGGGGGCGTGGCGGGGGATGTAATACGCCGCCAAGAGAAAGGCATGGGTTCCGGCCTTCGCCGGAATGACGTGAAAGAGAGAGGGATAGTGTGCCGACAAGTCGCGCTACTGGAAATGGATTCCTGCCTCCGCAGGAATGACGCGTGGGAGCATGGAGAGCGTGCCGACAAGGCGCTCTCCTGGAAATCAAGACCACCCGCTGAGCGGGTGGTTTGCACAGCCCTATAAGGGCATGGTACAGGCAGCGCCAGAGGGCGCATTGAAGGTTTGCCAACCGCATTCATTTCACAGGCTTGCC
>JAITVE010000368.1 GCA_031285975.1 Candidatus Adiutrix sp.
CGGTGATTTCCGTGGATGACGAATCATTGGCCAGGGCCGGGATAAGGTTCGAGGGTTCGCCGATGCCGGCCGAAACCAGGGCGTCGCCGTCCACGGGGGACGAAGCCGCGGCCGGGGCGGCGCTATCCGCAGGGGCCGGGCTTTCGCTTTCACCGCAGCCAGCCAGCGCCAACATCACACAAATCAAGGCGCTTATTAATATGTAACGAAACTTCATGCTATCTTCCCCTTTTCGCCAATATGTGCCATAATATAACTTTTGAAGCATTTCGGCAAATCGGTATAATAAATGATTCCACGCCCCCTTGTCAAAAGCGGTGAAGAAAGCCGCGAAATTATGACGCCCGCAGCGCTGGCCCAGAAAATTCAGGGCAGCTTTGACGAGCATTTCGGCTACCTGTGGGTGGAAGGCGAAATATCGGAACTGGCCATACCCTTTTCCGGCCACGCCTATTTCAGCCTGAAGGACAGTCAGGCCAAGCTCCGCGCCGTGATGTGGAAGGGCCGCCGGCCCTACGCCGGGGGGGCATTGATGGAAGGCCAAAACGTGCTGGCCAGGGGGCGGCTGGCTGTATACGCGCCGCGCGGCGAGTTTCAGTTGGTGGTGGATTACCTGGAACCGCGCGGCGAGGGCGCTCTTCTTCTGGCCTATGAAAAACTCAAAGCCCGCTTGGCCGAAGAGGGCCTGTTCGACGCGGCCAAAAAACGCCCCCTGCCCTATTGGCCGGAAAAGGTGGCGGTGATAAGCTCCCCCACCGGGGCGGCCGTGCGCGACTTCATGGTGACGGCCGCGCGCCGCCGCCCCGGAGCCAAAATCAGCCTCTACCCCGTACGGGTGCAGGGCCACGGCGCGGCGGAAGAGATAGCCGGGGCCATAGGCGACCTGAACGCCTGGGGCGGCTTTGACCTGATCGTTCTCACCCGTGGCGGCGGTTCTCTGGCGGATTTGTGGGCCTTTAATGAGGAAACCGTGGTGCGGGCCGTGGCGGCCTCCCGCAGCCCCACGCTGGCCGCCATTGGCCACTCAACCGATCTCAGTTTAACAGAACTGGCCGCCGATGCCAGGGCCATCACCCCCACAGCGGCGGCGGAGGCCGCGATCCGCGACCAGGCGGCCATCGCGGCCCACTTGGATGAGGCGGAAGCCAGACTCGCCCGAGGCGCGGCCGAGTTCATCCGCCGGGGCGGCGAACAGGCGGAACGCTTAACACGCCGTTTGGCCGAGGGCCTGCGCGCCCATTACACCCAGCGTGAAACGCGCTTTGAAAACGCGCGGGCCCGCCTGGGCTGCCTGGAACTTCTCACCGGCCGCAAGGGGCAGGATCTGGATTATCAGGTCAGGGAACTGACCCGCGCCATGGCAAGGCGTTTGGATAACGAGCGGCGCAGGCTGGAACAGACCACCGTGCAGCTTCAGGCTCTTTCGCCGCAAAGCATCCTGAAACGCGGTTACGCGCTGGTGACGCGGCTGTCCGACGGGCTGGCGGTCACGGGTCCGGACGATTTGCGGGCCGGGGAAGACGTACACATCCGCTGGGCCGAAGGCCGCGCCATTTCCACCATAAAGGAAATAGTATGAAAAAGAAAAATGAAAGCTTTGAGGAAGGCTTAAGCAGGCTGGAAGATATTTTCGCCGCCCTCGAAGACCGCTCGCTGGGCCTGTACCGCGCCCTGGCCGCCGTTGAGGAAGGCCTGACCCTGAGCCGCTCTTTAAAAACAAAGCTGGATGAGGCGGCCGGGAAAATTGAAATGCTGACCAAAGATTTGGCGGGCCGCCCCCAGGCCGTCCCTTTTGATCCAGACGAAGATGAAAGTGATGATGATGATGACGAAGATGAAGATAAGTGACCGTCGCGAAGAATTGGAATTTGAACTCTGGCGGACCAAATCCGCCGCCAGGGTGGAGTCGGCCATGGAACGGTCTTTGGCCAAGCAGGCGAAAGACAGCCACCCGGGCACGGCCAAACTCTTTGAGGCCATGCGTTACGCCCTGTTGGGCGGCGGCAAGCGCCTGCGGCCCCTCCTGTCCCTGGCCGCGGCAGAGGCCGTGGGTGGCCGCCAGCGGGAAGCCCTGCCCGCCGCCATGGCGGTGGAGGCGATCCATGCCTATTCCCTGATCCATGACGACCTGCCCTGTATGGATGACGACGACCTGCGGCGGGGCCGCCCCACCTGCCACAAAATTTTTGGCGAAAGCACGGCCCTTTTGGCCGGTGACGCGCTGCTGACCCTGGCCTTTGAATTTCTGGCGGGCAACGGCGTGAAGAGCCTGGAAGCGGGCCGCCGCATCAATTCGGCGGCCCTCCACCTGGCCCGCGCGGCCGGGGCCGTGGGCATGGTGGGGGGGCAGGTGCTTGACCTGGCCTTTGAAAACAGCGGCAACAGGGATATTGAAGAAGTGCGCTTCATGGCCGCCCGCAAAACCGGCGACCTCATCGCTGCGGCCCTGGTCTGCGGCAGCGCTCTGGCCGGGGGCAGCCCGTCGGAACTGAAAACATTGCGGGCCCTTGGCCACCACGCGGGGCTGGCCTTTCAGATAAAAGACGACCTTTTGAACCTGACCGGCGACCCAAAAGTCATGGGCAAGGCCAAAGGGAGTGACGCGGAGCACGGCAAATCGTCCTTTCCCGCCCTGCTGGGTGAGGAAGGCGCGGAAAGGGAACTCCGCGCCCTGGCGGAAAAGGCCTTGGCGGCAGCGGCCTCCTTCAAGCTGCGCGGCCGGAATTTACGGTTTTTGATTCTGCGAATGGTCAATCGCGAAAGGTAGAGAAAGCGCGGCCTTATGAACGGAGACAATGACAAAAGTATTTCGCTGCTTGACGCGCTGGATAAGAACCCCGGCGCCCTCAAATCCTTGCGCCGTGAAGATTTGCCCCGGCTGGCCGAGGAGCTGAGGGCCCTGATCATCCGGGTGGTGGAACGCAACGGCGGCCATCTGGCCTCCTCTTTAGGGGCTGTGGAACTTATCATCGCCCTCCATTATGTTCTGGATACCCCGCGTGACAAAATCGTCTTTGATGTCGGGCACCAAAGCTATGCCCACAAAATCCTCACCGGCCGGAAGGCTGAATTTGACACCCTGCGGCAGGAAGGCGGCCTCTCCGGCTTCCCCAAACGGGCCGAAAGCCTGTATGACGATTTTGACACCGGGCATTCCTCCACCTCCGTCTCCGCCGCCCTGGGGCTGGCCGCCGCCCGCGACCTGGCCGGGGAGGAGCACGTGGTGGCGGCGGTTTTGGGCGACGGGGCCCTGACGGGCGGCATGGCCCTGGAAGCCATGAACCACGCCGGGGCTTTGAAGAAAAAATTCCTGGTGA